>NZ_JBEZNH010000003.1:169286-169368 GCF_040653115.1 Streptosporangium sp. NPDC048047
CGGCACGGCCCGGACGGCGCGGCGCGGACGGCACGGCCCGGACGGCGCGGCGCGGACGGCACGGCCCGGACGGCGCGGCGCG
>NZ_JBEZNH010000003.1:169468-276618 GCF_040653115.1 Streptosporangium sp. NPDC048047
GACGGCACGGCCCGGACGGCGCGGATGTACGGCGGCGGCTATGATCGCTCCGCGGTTCCCGGGCCGCACGCGAGGAGGACGGATGCGCGAACTCGAGGTCTCCCACCACGACCTGCTGGGCTCGGCCTCGGGGCTGGCGGACGCGGCGGAGGTCCTGCGCGAGGAGCTGCGGATCCTCGGCGACGGGTTCGCCGGTGACGGCGACCCCTGGGGCGAAGGCGACCTGGTCGGCCAGATCGGGGCGGCCTACCGGCACCTGGTCGGCAAGGCCCTGGCCCGGGGAGAGGCCATCGCGGAACGGTACGAAGCGGCCGCCGAGGAGGTCGCCGCCGCCTCCCGGACGCATCGCGCGGCCCAGACCGGCGCCGAGGAGGTGATGGCCGCCCTCGCCCGCCGGCACTCGTCACCGGCCTGAGGCGTCACGGCGGGCCGGGCGTCACCTCCGGCCGCCTCCCCGAGCCGGACGTCACCCGCCCCGCGCCCGCCTCCTTGGGCCGGACGTCACCCGCCCCGCGCCCGCCTCCCCGGGCCGGGCGTCACCCGGTCGCCGGTCAGTCCGGGGGACGCTCGTACCACCGGTGGTTGCGGAAGAACATCCCCGCCTCCGACGGATGGACCCCCGGCGGGTAGAGCCCCGCGATGTGACGCCGGTCGATGCCTCCGCCGAAGACCACGCGGCCCTCGACCGCCGGGTCTGCGGGCAGTCCCAGGGCCCGCAGCGTCTCCGCCTCGTGGATGCCGCCGGGCGGATCGACCTTGACCAGGTAGTAGTCACCGGGGGCGGCGTGGAGCCTCGCCCGGACGACGGCGTCCGAGTCGATCCCGCCCGGCACGAAGTCGATCGGACCGTGCGGGTCGGCGGGCCGCAGGCCGTTTCTGAAGATGTCCTCCGGCGACTGTCCGGGGCGGACGCCCACCCACAGGGGCTCGCGGCCGGTACGCCAGACGATCTCCTCCGGCGCCACCTGCCGGGAGGACTCCCCGGCAGCGGACGACGGGCGCCGCAGCTGCTCCGGGCCGACGCGGGTGGCGGCCCCCGGGAAGGGCCGGGCGTGGTCCACGGGCGTTCCCACGACCCTGGGGCGGGGAGCGGGGGCGTCCAGCAGCCGGCCGGCCCTGGAGAAGGCCGGCCCGACCTCGCGGCCGAGCCGCTCCAGGACCTGGCGGTGGAGCCGGCGCAGCAGGACCTGGGCGGACATGACGCCTTCCACCGCCGTCACGGCGGCCCAGGGACCGACGTTCCTCGTCAGGAGCCGCAGCAGCAACCGGAAGAGCGTCCTGATCATGGAGATCTTGAGGACGAAGACGAGCATGGCCGACAGCACCAGTGCGCCGGCCAGGATCCTGGCCGCCCTGGCGGCGTCGTCGGCCTGGGCGCCCGGTCCGTCGGCGGCGGTCCACCGCGTCTGGAAGGCCGCCACGTCCTGCCCGGAGTTGCGGGTCCAGACGGGAGCGGCGTGGTCATCGGCGGTGTACCCGGCGTGTTCGAACGTCCCGGCGAGCGCCAGGCACCGCATACCCGCGCCGCACAGTGTCTCCTCGTCGGGCGCGGGCCACGGGATGCCCACCAGGTGGAGGACGGCGACGAGTTCGCCGGGCGGCTGCAGGCCCATCAGCGGACTCCGGAACCGTGCGGGCCGCGGAGGCCGCCGGGTTCAGGGGCTCCGGTGGAGGCGGCGGGAGCGGGGGCTCCGGCGGGACGCCGGTCACGATGCCTGGCGGGGGGAATGACCATGTCTCTCCTCGGCGAGCGGTTCCGCGGGATCATGATGGCGCACTCCGCCCGCCCGCCGCGACCGGACGGGCGGGTCCCTCACCGGCGGCGCAGGTCGAACAGCTCCGACGGGGAGATCGGCATCCGGTCGATCCGGATGCCCTCGGCGTCCTCCACGGCCGAGGCGATCACCGCCGACACCGGGATGACCCCGGCCTCCCCCGCGCCCTTGATGCCCAGGGGGTTCAGCGGGGACGGGGTCTGCAGGTGCGCGGTCTCGATCCGCGGCACCTCGGTGACGTAGGGCATCAGGAAGTCCATGAACGAGGCGTTCAGCAGCTGCCCGTGCTCGTCGTAGACCATCCGCTCGTACAGCGCGCCGCCCACGCCCTGGGCGACGCCGCCGTGGATCTGCCCCTCGACGATCATCGGGTTGACCAGGTTGCCGCAGTCGTGGACGACGGCGTAGCGCAGGACGCGGATCTCGGCGGTCAGCGGGTCGGTCTCGACGATCGCCGCGTGCATGCCGGAGGCGAAGGTCGAGCGGACCGGCGAGTAGTAGTCGCGCCCCTCCAGCCCCGGCTCGTCCCCCTCGGCCACCGGCGGACGGTCGGGGGAGGCCGTCCCGGCGAACTGGGTGGCGCGGGCCGCCTCGGCGTCGAAGGCGTAGCGCAGCGGGTTGGCCAGCACCGCCACCGTGGCCAGCGGCACCGCCACGCCGGGCGTGCCGGCCACCCGGACCTCACCGTCGACGATCTCCAGGTCGCCCGGGTCGGCCTCCAGCGCGTCGGCGGCGATCCGCAGCGCCTTCTCCCGCACCCTGCGGCAGGCCAGCGCGATCGCGTTGCCGCTCATCACCGCGGCCCGCGAGGCGAACGTGCCGACCGCGTAGCCGAACCTGCGGGTGTCGCCGGTGACCACCGAGACCCGCTCCAGCGGCACGCCCAGCTCGGACGCGGCGATCTGGGCGAACACCGTCTCGTGGCCCTGCCCCTGGGACGTCAGGCCGGTGGAGACGTGCACCCGCCCGTCGGAGGTGATCTGGACGTGGCCGCCCTCGTAGGGGCCGACGCCGGTGCCCTCCACGTAGCAGCCCAGCCCGATGCCCAGGCGCCGCCCCCCGGCCGCCGCGCGGGCCCTCAGCTCGCCGAAGGAGTCCCAGCCGATGAGCTCCTTGAGCATCCGCAGCGACTCGGGGTAGTCGCCGCTGTCGTAGATCAGCGGCCGACCGTCCTGGAAGGTCAGTCCCTGGTCGTAGGGGAACTCGCCGGGCTGGATGAAGTTGGCCTCGCGCACCGCCGTACGGTCCAGGCCGAGGTGGGCGGCGATGCGGTCCATGGTCCGCTCCATGCAGAAGGCCGCCTGCGGCCGGCCCGCCCCCCGGTACGGCGTGACCTGCACGGTGTTGGTGTAGACGGAGGAGAACTCGACCCGGTAGGCGCCGATCCGGTACGGGCCCGGAAGCTGGGTGGCGGTGATGATCGGCACGATGATCCCGTACGGCGTGTAGGCCCCGTGGTCGTGCAGGATCGTCACGTCCAGCCCCAGCACCCGCCCGGCGTCGTCGAAACCGACCCGCACGTGCTGCACCTGGGCCCGCTCGTGGGCGGAGGAGACGAAGTGCTCACGCCGGTCCTCGGTCCACTTGACCTCGCGGCCGAGCAGCACGGCGGCCCAGGGGACGAGGACCTCCTCCGGCCACGGATGAACGATCTTGACGCCGAACCCGCCGCCCACGTCGGGGGCGATCACCTCGACCTTGGTCGGCGGCAGGCCCAGCCGGGCCGCGATCGCCATCCGGACGCTGGTGGAGGTCTGGGTGCTGGAGTAGACCCGCAGGGAGCGGTCGTCGGCGTCCCAGCGGGCGCAGACCCCGCGGCCCTCCAGCGGCATGGAGGCGCTGCGCTCGATGTCGAGGCGGAAGGACAGGACGTGCGGGGCCGCCTCGATCGCCTCCCGGGCGCCGAGCCCGGCCACCGAGGGCACCTCCTGCACCAGGTGCGCACCGACGTTGCCCGGCACGTCGTCGTGGACGAGCCTGTCGGACCGCGTCGCCTCCTCCACCCCGACGACGGCCCCGGCGACCTCGTAGTCGACCCGGATGAGCGCGCAGGCGTCCTCGGCGAGGTAGCGGTCACGGGCGACGACCATCACGACCGGCTCGCCGACGTGCCGGACGACGTCGCGGGCCAGGGGGCGGGCGGTGCGGCCGTGGGTCAGGGCCGGGTGCGGGATGAGCAGCGGCAGCGGCGCGCCGACCTCCTCCGGCAGGTCCTCCCAGGTGTAGATCGCCACCAGCCCCTCGACCTCGATCGCCGCGGAGACGTCGATGTCGATGATGCGGGCGCGGGCGTGCGGGGAGCGGACGAAGGCCGCCTCCAGCGCGCCCGCGCCGAGGTCGTCCAGGTAGCGGCCCCGCCCGGTGAGCAGACGGGGGTCCTCACGGCGGGGCACCGGCTCGCCGAACAACCTGGTCGTCATGCCCCCTCCGCCCCGGCACGCTCCCCGGTGGATCCGGCGGGACCTGTGGATCCGGTGCCGGCGAGGCCGGTGGTCCCGGCGGGCCCGGCCTCCCCGGCGGGTCCGGTGTCCCGGAGGGGCGCGGACGGCCATCCGGCCGGGGCGTCGCCGCCCTCCCCGGCGATGAGTTCGGCGGCGCGGTGGACGGACCTGACGATGTTCTGGTAACCCGTGCAGCGGCAGAGGTTGCCGGAGAGCCCCTCCAGCACCTCCTCCTCGCTCGGCGCCGGGTTGTCCCGCAGCAGGGCGGTGACCGTGCACAGGAAACCCGGGGTGCAGAAGCCGCACTGCAGGCCGTGGCACTCGGCGAAGGCCCGCTGCACCGGCGACGGCTCCCCCTCCGGCCCGGCCAGCCCCTCCACCGTGGTGATCTCGTGTCCGTCGGCGGTGGCGGCCAGCGTCAGGCAGGAACGCACCGGCTCGCCGTCCAGCAGCACGGTGCAGCAGCCGCAGACCCCGTGCTCGCACCCGACGTGGGTGCCGGTCAGCCCGAGGTCGTGGCGCAGGAAGTCGGACAGCAGACGCCTTCCGGGCGCCTCGGCCCTCCGGACCACCCCGTTCACGGTCAGTGTGACCGCGATGTTCGTCATCGGCTCACCGCTCCTCACCGCTCGCCGCGGACAGCGCCGCCTCCCGCAGCGCCCGCTCGGCCAGGACGCCGGTCAGGTGCCGCCGGTAGCCGGCGCTCGCGTGGATGTCGTCCTCCGGCTCGGCCCGCTCCGCCACGGCCCGCGCCGCCGCCGCCCACCCGTCCGCGCGGGCGTGGCCGGTGACGTCCACCACGACCGGGACCGGGCCCGCGCTCACGCACGCCGCCCGGGCGGCGGTCACGCGCAGGCCGTCGTCCAGGCGGACCAGGGCCGCGACCCCGGCCAGGGCGTAGTCGCCGTGCCGCCGGGCCACCTCGTGGAAGGCGGTTCCGCAGCGCGGGCCGGACGCGGGGAAGAACGCCGAGACGGCCAGCTCGCCCGGCGCGGCGGCCGACTCCAGGGGGCCGGTGAAGAAACCGGCCGCCGGGACGTCGCGGACCGCGCCGGGCCGGGCCAGCCGTACCGAGCCGCCGAGGAGCGTCAGCACCGCGGGCAGCTCGGCGGCGGGGTCGGCGTGCACCAGGCTGCCGACGACCGTGCCCCGGTTGCGGATCACCGGGTGGGCGACCAGCCGCAGCGCCTGGCGCAGCAGCGGCTGGGCGGCGGCCGCCTCGGCCGAGCGCTCCACGCGGGCGTGCCGGGCCAGCGCGCCGACCCGTACGCCCCCCGGTTCGACCTCGACCGTGTCCAGCGCGGTGAGCCGGTTGACGTCGACGAGGTGGCCGGGGGCGGCCAGCCGCATGTTCAGCAGGGGGATCAGGCTCTGGCCTCCGGCGAGCACCTTGCCCTCCGGCCCGGCCGCGGCCAGGACCTCCATCGCCTCGGCGACGGAACGGGGGGCGTGGTATTCAAACGGAGGCGGCTTCATCCGGAGATCTCCCGTGCCCGCGCGCCCGGCCCGGAACCGCCCGCGCCCGGCCGTCCGGGCCGGGACCCGCTGCGTCCGCCGGTCATCCCGACGTCTCCCGGGTCTGCCCGACCTCCTCGGCGGGGACCTCCACGGCCCCGGTCCGCCGAGAGACGACCCGCAGCAGGTGGTAGCCGCCCACGACGACGATGGTGCCGAAGGCGATGCCCTCCAGCGCGAAGTCGGAGCCGAACATCTGCTTGACCGGGCCGATGGCGAGGATGATGCCCGCCCCGATCGGGACCATGTTGACCGGGTTGGAGAAGTCGACGCGGTTCTCGATCCAGATCTTCGCGCCGAGCAGGCCGATCATGCCGTAGAGGATCACCGTGATGCCGCCGAGCACGCCGTTGGGGGTGGCCGCCACCAGCGCGCCGAACTTCGGGCACAGGCCGAAGAGGATCGCGATGGCGGCCGCGATGTAGTAGGCGGCCGTGGAGTAGACCCGGGTGGCGGCCATGACGCCGATGTTCTCGGCGTAGGTGGTGGTCGGGGAGCCGCCGAAGGCGGTGGCGACCGCGGTGGTGACGCCGTCGGCGGCGATCGCCCGGCCCAGGTAGGGGTCGACGTCGGTGCCGGTCATCTCGCCGACCGCCTTGACGTGGCCGACGTTCTCGGCGATCAGCGCGATCACCGCGGGCAGCACCAGCAGCGCGGCCGAGACCTTGATGTCGGGCAGGTGCATGTGCGGCAGGCCGATCCAGTCGGCGCTCGCCACCGCGTCGAGGTTCACCCGGGGATGGGTGTCGATCTTCCCGGTCCCGGCGTTGAAGGCGGTGATGTCGCCGAAGACGCGGTCGGCCGCCCAGGACAGCGCGAAGCCGATGACCAGGCCGAGGAGGATGCCGATCCGCCCGACGAACCCGCGGAACGCCACGATGATCACGAACGTGACGATCATGGTGATCAGCGCGAGCCACTGGTCGCTGGGCCAGTAGACGTCCGCGACGACGTAGGCCAGGCCGAACCCGATCAGCATGACGACGCCGCCGGTGACGACCGGTGGGAACACCCGGTTGATGATCTGCACGCCCACGAAGTGGATGGCCAGGCCCACCAGGGCCAGCACCAGGCCGACCAGCAGGATCGCCCCGGTGACCACCGCGTCCCCGGCCGGGGTGTCGCCGCCGTACAGCGCCCGGATGGCCAGCACGCCGCCCACGAACGAGGCGCTGGTGCCGAGGTAGCTGGGGATCTTCCCGCGCACGATGAGCAGGAACATGATCGTCGCCACGCCCGAGAACATGATGGCGACGTTGGGGTCGAGCCCCATGACGAGGGGGAAGACGAACGTGGCGCCGAACATCGCGATGACGTGCTGGGCCCCGAACCCGATCATCCGCGGCCACGACAGCCGCTCGTCCGGCCGTACCACCTCGCCCGGCGCGAGGTGTTTGCCGTCACCGTGCTTGGTCCAACCTGCAACCATCAAGCCCTGCCTTTCAACGGGCGGTCGGTCGGTGGCCGCCCCGTAGGCATCCCTCCCGAATCCCAAGCTGTTCGTTGCGGGCACCTTAGGCCCGTCCTGTCACTTCTCGCACTGGCACGAACTGCCGAAACCGATCATCCGAGTCGGCAGGCGGACCCCCGGCCGCCGGGCGGATCAGGTGGGTCTCGCGGGCCGTGACGACCTCACCGGGCGGCGATCACCCGGATCTCGAAACCCTCGCCGGCCACGACCTGACCCTCGCGGATCTTGCGGGTCTTGCGGGTCTCGACCTCACCGTCGACCATGACGTTCCCCTCGGCGATGAAATGCTTGGCCTGGCCCCCGGTGTCGGTGACGGCGCAGTACTTCAGCAGGTCGCAGAGCGGGATGTAGTCGGTTTCCAGCTCGAAGGTCTCGTTCACCCTCCAGAGTCTAGATGCCGCGCATCCGCAGGACGTGCAGGGCCAGCGTGAGGTTCAGCCGCAGGTGGGCGTCCTCGGTGAAGCCCCCCAGCAGGCGCTCCAGCTTGCCGATGCGGTAACGCAGCGTGTTGTAGTGGAAGTGCAGTCTGCGGGCCGTCTCGGCGACGTTGAGGTTGGTCTCCAGCAGCACCTGCAGGGTCCGGCGCAGGTCGGCGTTCTCGGCGTCGTCGTCGGAGGCGAGCGGGCCGAGGGTCTCACGGACGAAGGCGTGCAGCTCGTCGGTGTCGCCGACCAGCGACAGCAGGCGGTAGACGCCGAGCTGGTCGAAATGGG
Organism: Streptosporangium sp. NPDC048047; assembly: GCF_040653115.1. Lineage (NCBI taxonomy): Bacteria > Bacillati > Actinomycetota > Actinomycetes > Streptosporangiales > Streptosporangiaceae > Streptosporangium > Streptosporangium sp. NPDC048047. Next base: position 177,384 of record NZ_JBEZNH010000003.1, read on the forward strand.
CGACCGCTCCGGAACCGTGGAGCTGCCGGCCCACCCGGGCCGCCTTCAGCGCCTGGCCGTACGCGCCGGGCAGCCCCTCCACGGCCGGCGCGGTACGGCTGGCGCCGGTGGAGAAGGTCGCGGGCGCACACTCGGCGAAGGCCGCGGCGGCGTCCTTCGCCAGGCGCGCGACGTCGGCGGCGGCGTCCACGACGGCGACGACCTCGTGGGAGAAGCCCGCCACCGCGCCGCGCGGGTCGTGGCGGCGCACCGCCGCGGCCCAGCAGGCCGGCAGGCGGTCCTGGACGGCGCGCTCGTCGCCGCCGGGGTCGAGCTCGGCCACCAGCACGGTCACCGGGCGCTCCAGCTCCCAGCCGAAGGTCCGGGCGCGCGCCGCGACGCGGGCGGGGTCGCCGTCCCGGCCGGTCAGCACGTCGCGCAGGAAGTCGGCGCGATACTTGCTCTCCACCGCGTTGACCGCCTCCTGCCGGGTCACGACCAGCGCGGCGACCGTGGCGGCACGTTCCAGGATTCCGACGTCGCTGTCGGCGATCGAGCCGACCGGCCCGCAGGCGACGATGCGGCCGTGATGGTGGCCGCCCGCGACGACGGGGACGGAGGTGCGGCTGCCCTCCGGGGCGCTGCGCAGCGCGGTCAGGTACTCGGCGGGCCCGGCGGCGGCGAGCGTGCGGTCGCCCCGGTCGAGCACGGCCACGGCCACCCCGAGCAGCCCGGCGACCTCCGCCGTCACCTCCCGCAGGCCGCCGCCGGCCAGCACGACCTGCACCAGCGCCCGGTGGGCCTCCTCGGCGCGGGCCAGCACCGCGGCCTGCCGGTTGAGGATGTCGGTGAGGACCTGGTTGAGGATGTCGTCGAACCCGACGCCGTCGGGGAGCCGGATCAGCGGGAACCCCAGCCGGTCGGCCTGCTCCACCATCTCCGCGGGCAGCCGGTCGAGGTAGCGGCCCGGCTTGACGGCGAGCGCCGCCAGGCCCCGCTCGTCGAGGTCGGCCACCAGCCGGCCGAGCGACTGGGGGGTGTTGCGCAACGGGTAGCCCGTGGTGAGCAGCAGTTCGTGCGGTTTCACCCAGGCCAGGATGTCGGGGACCTCCATCACGTTGAGCCGCTGCACGATCCGGCCCAGCCCGCTCTCCCCGGCGATCAGCCGCGCCCCGGCCAGCGCGGAGACGCCCAGCACCTCGCCGACCGCGACACCGTGGATGATCGTTCCGGTGCTCGCCGGCCGCACGGGAGGTTCCATGCGCTGATTCTGACCGATGCGACCTCTGTCAGGAAGAGCCAACTCTCCGTCCGAGCATTGGCATCTTTACCCGTACGGCCCGGCTCACCTGCCGTTCTACGGTCGGCTCGACGAGGGGGACGGCCGGCGGGGAGGCGGGATGATCGTCACGGCACGCCCGAGGGGACCGCGACCGGCTGCGGCACGGGCGGACGCGACATGAGCGTCACGGCACACCCGAGGAGACCGCGACCGGCTCCGGCACGGGCGGACGCGACATGAGCGTCACGGCAGGCCCGAGGAGACCGCGGCCGTTCCCGGTGCGGGCGGACGCGACCGGTGCGGCGAGCGTGGCTCTGCGGCCGGTGCTGGATCCGCCCCGGCGGCCCGCGCGGGTGCTGGCGGTGTTCCCCTCGGCGATCTATCTGGAGGTCCGCGCGGAGCTGGAGCCGCATGTGGTGGCGGTGACGACCGGCGCGGCGGTCCGGCTGCCCAACGCGCTGGTGACCGCCGGGGCGCTGCCGCAGGCCGCCGTGGGCGACGAGGCGTGGGTGGGCGACGGCGCGGTGGAGCTGGGACGGCTGCGCCTGCGGGTGCGGCGCTGGTGGGATCCGGCGCCGGCGCCGGAACGGGCCGGCCCGGCGAGGCTGGCCGCCGCGCTGCCGGTGCTGACCGGGGTGTGCGACCGGTCGCCGCGGCGGCCGGGACTGGAGGGCTCCGCCGCCGCCGGGCTGCTGGCCGCCGGGTGCGCGCGGGCCTCGCTGCTCGACTGCGTCACGGCCGCCGAGCAGCTCGTCGGGCTGGGTCCCGGGCTGACCCCGAGCGGCGACGACGTGCTCGCCGGGACGCTCGTGGCGCTGCGTCACCTCGGAACGGCGTCCGGGACGCCCCGCGCCGTCTGGCTGGCCGACTGGCTGGGCGCCGCGGTCGCCTTCGACGCGCGCGACCGGACCACCGCGGTCTCGGCCACGCTGCTGCACTGCGCCACCAGGGGTCAGGCGTGCGCGGAGGTGCTGGCCGTCCTGCGGGGCGTGACCGGCGGGAGGTCCCCCGAGCCCGCGCTGGAGCGGCTGCTCGGGCTCGGCCACACCTCCGGGGCCGACCTCGCCTGGGGCCTGCGCATCGGCCTGGCCGCCGTCGTCGCGCTCTCCGGAAACCTCGCAGGAGACCTCGCAGGAGACCTCGCAGGAGATCTCGCCCGGGACGGAGGGCGGGTCCGATGAGCGTCGATCTGGTCCGGGTACGCGCGGGCGCCTACCACGACTCGGTCACCCTGATGCGGGTCAGCCGGACGGCCGCCGAGCTGCCCGGCGTCGAGGTCGCCCTGGTGGCGATGGCCACCGGCCTCAACCGCGGCGTCGCCGCCGACCTGGGTTTCGGCCTGCCCGAGGCCGGTCCCGGCGACCTGCTGGTCGCGCTGCGGGGTGAGGACCGCGCCGCCCTGGAGGCCGCCGCCGCCGAGCTGGACCGGCTGCTGGCCGGTCTCGCGAGCCGTACGGCGGGCGGCGGGGACGGCGGCCCGGCCGGCCCGGACGATCCCGGCGGCTTCGGCGGCGCGGCCGGGTACGCCCCGCGCACGGTCGGCGCCGCCGCCCGCGCCCTCGCCGCCGGATCCGGCCCGGCGCTGGCCCTGGTCTCGGTGCCGGGGCCGTACGCCTTCGCCGAGGCGATGGACGCGATCGAGACCGGCCTACCGGTGATGATCTTCAGTGACAACGTGCCCGTCGAGCAGGAGGTGCTGCTCAAACGGCGGGCCGCCGAACGGGACGTGCTGGTCATGGGGCCCGACTGCGGCACCGCGGTGATCGGCGGGACCGGCCTGGGCTTCGCCAACGTGCTGCGGCCCGGCCCGGTCGGGATGGTCGCCGCCTCAGGCACCGGCGCGCAGCAGATCGCCTGCCTTCTGGACCTGGCGGGCGTGGGCGTGCGGCACGTGCTCGGCGTGGGCGGCCGGGACCTGTCGGCGGAGGTCGGCGGCCTGTCCACGCTCCGGGCCCTCTCCGCGCTCGACGCCGACCCGGCGACCGAGCTGATCGTCCTGGTCTCCAAGCCGCCGGCCCCGGAGGCGGCCCGGACGGTGCGGGACGCCGTCGCCGGGCTCGCCACGCCGGTCGTCAGCGCCCTGCTCGGCCCCGACGGCGGCGACCTGACCGCGGCGGCCGAGAACGCCCTGCGCGCACTCGGGGCGGCGGTCCCCGCCTGGCCCTCCTGGTCCTCCCGGCCCGGCCCCGGACCGGCCCGCGGGGAAACCGGGAACGGCGGGGCACCGGGACCGGACGACGGGACGACCGTCTCGCCCGGAACAGACGGAACGGGTGGAACGAGCGGCCTGAACGGCCCCGGCGGACCGGCCCGCCGGGGCGGCGCGACGCTGCACGGCCTGTACGCGGGGGGCACCCTGTGCGCCGAGGCCCGGCTGGTGGCCGGGACCGGGCGGTTCACCGACTTCGGCGACGACGCCTACACCCGCGGCCGGGCCCACCCGATGATCGACCCCACGCTGCGGCTGGAGGCCCTGGCCGGCGTGCCGGCGGGCGACGTCGCGCTCCTGGACGTGGTCCTCGGGCACGGCGCCGACCCCGACCCGGCGGAGCGGCTCGCCCCCGCCGTCGCCGCGGCCGTCGCCCGGGGGACGGCGACGGTGGTGGCGCTGGTCGGCGCCGAGGGCGACCCGCAGGGGCTGTCCCGGCAGGCCGAGGCGCTGCGCGCGGCCGGGGCGGCGGTGTTCGCCTCCAACGCGCAGGCGGCCCGGCACGCCGCGGACCTGACGGCGGGTGCCCGATGAGAACCCGCGAACCCATGACCCGGCCCCTCCGGGGGCGCCCGGCGGCCCACCGGCCCGGCCACCACCCGACGAGAGCCCATGAATCCATGACCGGCCCCCTCCGGGAATACCCGGTGGCCCACCGGCCCGCGAGCCGTTTCGCGCGCGGAGGACGCCCATGACGACGCCGCTGCTCTCCGGGGAGCTCCGCGTGATCACCGTCGGAGCCGAGCCGCTCGGCGAGGCGCTGGACGCGCAGGCCGTGCCGAGGGTCCGGGTGGACTGGCGCCCGCCGATGCCGGGCACCGGCGACGCCCTCGCCCGGGTGCTGGCCGACCCGCGCAGGACGAGGGCCAACGAGAGAGCCGTCGGCCGCCTGGTCTCCGCCCGCCCCCACCTGGTCACCGTACGGCCGGCACGCGAGGCGCTGGACCTGCCGCCGGGCGTCTTCCTGCACGCCGGGCCGCCGATCACCTGGGAACGGGCCTCCGGGCCGATGCGCGGCGCGCTCGTCGGGGCGGCGCTGCTGGAGGGGCTGGCCGGCGACCCCGAGGAGGCCGGGAGGCTGCTGGCCTCCGGGCGCGTCCGGCTGGAGCCCTGCCATCACCACCGGGCGGTGGGGCCGATGGCCGGGGTGGTCAGCCCGTCGATGTGGATGCTGGAGGTGCGCGACGCCGAGCACGGCGGCACCGCCTTCTGCTCGCTCAACGAGGGGCTCGGCAAGGTGCTGCGCTACGGCGCCTACGGCCCGGAGGTGCTGCGGCGGCTCACCTGGATGGGTGAGGTCCTGGGCCCGGTGCTGCGGGCCGCGCTGGAGCTGACCGGACCGCTGGACCTCGGGACGCTGATCGCCCAGGCCCTGCAGATGGGCGACGAGCTGCACAACCGCAACCGCGCCGCCACGTCGCTGCTGGTGCGCGAGCTGGCCGCGGCGATCGTGGACGCCGCGCCGGGCCGGGCGGCCGAGGTGCTGCGCTTCGTGCACGGCAACGACCACTTCTTCCTCAACGCCGGCATGGCGGCCTGCAAGGTGAGCGCCGACGCCGCCCGGGACGTGCCCGGATCCACCGTGGTCGTGGCGATGGCCCGCAACGGCACCGACTTCGGGATCCAGGTCTCCGGGCTGGGCGACCGCTGGTTCACCGGCCCGGCGGGCGTGCCGGACGGGCTGTACCTCGGCGCGTACAGCCCGGCCGACGCCAACCCCGACATCGGCGACTCCACCATCACCGAGACGGCCGGTCTGGGCGGCTTCGCGATGGCCGCGGCCCCGGCGATCGTCAGGTTCGTCGGCGGCGACGTGCCGGACGCGATGCGGGCCACCCGGTCCATGTATGAGATCACCCTCGCCGAGCACCCCGTCCACCGGATCCCCGTCCTCGGCTTCCGCGGCACGCCGGTGGGCGTCGACGTCACCCTGGTCGCCCGGACGGGGCTGCTGCCCGCGGTCAACACCGGCATCGCGGGCCGGGTCGCGGGCACCGGGCAGGTGGGCGCCGGCCTGGTGAGCCCGCCCGCGTCGGCCTTCACAACGGCCCTGACAGCCCTCGCCGAGGCGGCCGGACCCGGCGGCGGCGCGGGAGACTGATCTCAGGGGCCGGGAGCGCGGCGGCCGGACCCGCGGGCCACCCCGGGCCGCGGCGCATCGTACGACGTCAGCCCGGCCGTCCCGGAGGCGGCGTGCCGCAGCGGACGATCTCCGGGCGATGCCACCTGCGAATGGTTTCCCAAACATCAACTTCCATTACTGAATGTAAGACTTATATTGTGTCCAGCCTCATAAATCAGGCTGCCTCCGGGGGGACTGGATACGATGACCGATCGCTTGACCGGTGACGCCCCTGCCGGATCGGACGGCGGCCCTGTCCCGCCGGGCGCGGCCCCGGGACCCGACAGGCTGATCGGCAGGCGCTACCGGCTGGTGTCGCCGGTGGGCCGCGGCGGCCTGGGCCGGGTGTGGCACGCCTACGACGTGCTCCTCGACCGCGACGTCGCGGTCAAGGAGCTGATCCTGCCCCCGGGCCTCGATCCCGCGGGCGCGCGGGCCGCCCACCGGCGCATGATCCGCGAGGCCCGTTCGGCGGCCCGGCTCAACCACCCGGGCATCGCCGCCGTCCACGACGTCGCCGAGGAGGACGGCCGCCCCTGGATCGTGATGGAGCTGGTCCGCGGCTGGTCCCTGGAGCAGGCCGTACGGCAGGGCGGGCCGCTTCCGGTGGCGCAGGCCGCCGAGATCGGCGTCCGGGTCCTCGACGCGCTGCGCCAGGCCCACGCCGCCGGGATCCTGCACCGCGACGTCAAGCCCGGCAACGTGCTGCTGACCGCCGACCGGGTGGTGCTCACCGACTTCGGCCTCGCCGCGCTGGAGGACGACGGCGGCGCCCCGCTGGCCGGCCTGCTGGTGGGCTCGCCCGCCTACGTCCCGCCGGAGCGCCTGACCGGCCGGGCGGCCACCCCCGCCGCCGACCTGTGGGCGTTCGGCGCCACGCTGTACACCGCGGTCGAGGGCCGCCCCCCGTACGAGGGGCCCGACGCGATGACGGTGCTCAACGAGATCCTCTCCGGCGAACCCGCCCGGCCGGTGCGGGCCGGGTCGCTGACCCCGGTCCTGGAGGGGCTGCTGCGCAGGGACCCCGACGGCCGGATGACCGCCGCCGAAGCGGCCCGCCTGCTGGAACGGGCACTGCCCGTCCCGTCCGGCCCAACCACCCCGTCCGATCCACTCGGCTCGTCCGGCCTGCCGGGTCTACCGGGTCTGCCGAGTCTGCCGGGCCGCAATGCCGAGCCGTCCGGCCACGGCGCCGCGTGGACGCCGCTGCCCGCCCCCACCCCGCAGGACCCCTTCCCCACCCCCCCCGGGCCCGCGCCCTCCGCCCAGGACCCCTTCCGCGCGGCTCCCGGGCAGGCGTCCTTCTCCTCCCACTCCTCCCAGGACCCCTTCCCCGCCTCCTCCCGGCAGGCGCCCCCCTCCGTTCCCCCCGCGCAGGACCCCTTCTCCACCTCCTCCGATCGGGTTTCCGCCTTCGGCTCCCAGCCGTCCTTCCCCCCCGACGTCCCGGCGGCCCGCCCCGCGTCACCGCAGGCCCCCTCACCCGGGCCGATGCCGTCGCGGATCATCGAGACCCCCTCCGGCCCGGTACGGGTGCCCTACGACCCGCAGGCCACGTCCGGCGCCGAGACCGCCCCCTTCCCGGGCCCGCCGTCCGACGGCCCCGGAGGCCCCCCGGCCGGGATGCGCGGCTACGACGCGCTGCGCAGCTCCTCCGCCGACTTCTCCTCCCCCTTCTTCGGCGACCCCCCGCCCGACGCCCCCACCGGTACGGCCGGCGCCTCGCCGCGACCGTCCGGGGGGAACGCTCCAGCGGTCCGCGGGGCCCCCGGAGCGCCCCCGCGCGGCCGGCGGCACGCGGCGCCGGAGGACCCCGACCCCCTCGGCGTACGGCGGGACGGCCGATCCGGCGGCCGCCTGACACCGCGCACGCTGGCCGCGGGCGGGGCCGTGGCGCTGCTTCTGGTGATCGTCGCGCTGGTCCTGCTGCTGCCCCGCTCATCCGACGCCCCGGCGCCCCCGACCGCCACCGTGGGCGCCTCGACGCCCGCCGACCCCGCCGACGCCACGGCCCCGGACCGGCCGCGGACCGAGGTCCCCGACGGATACCGGCGGCTCAGCGAGGCCGGCGTCGCGGCGGCGCTGCCCAAGGGCTGGACCGCCAAGCCGGGTGACGACGGCGGCGCCGTGTTCACCGGCCCCCGGGACAGCGGGCGGAGCGTCACCGTCACCCCCGTCCCGGTGCTCGACCCGATGACCGCGCTGCGCCGCGCCGACCGCAACGGCCTGGACGAGTACACCGAGATCGGACTCTCCCGAGCCCCCTATCGCGACTGGAAGGCCGCCGACCTGGAGTACACCTACGCGGTGTCCGGTGGCGCCGTCCCCATGCACGGGCTCACCCGGTACGTCGCGGTGGACGACGCGACCGCCTACCGGATCACGTTCGCCGTGCAGGACCTCGACTGGGGGAAGAGCTCGGCGTTCCGGCAGGTCTTCCTCGACACCTTCACCCCGAACGCCTGACCGCCCGGCCACCCGTCCCGTCGTCCCGCCCGTTCATCCGCCTCGTCGGCCGTCACCCGGCCGCGTCCCGCACGCCCGCCGCCCGACCGCCCCGCCGCCCGCGTCCCGGGCGGGCGGCCGGGCCCGCGAGCCTCGGGAGACCGGAATACCGCTTCAGATGGAGTCATGAGTGATGGCAGACTTCACGCGTGACACGCACCCCCTCCCCCACCCCTGAAAAAGACGCCGTTCCCCTTGAAAGCCCTGCCGGCCTCGCGGCGGTGCAGCGGCGAACCCTCGTGGTGCTGTCCGCCGCGCAGATCACCGGCGGGATCGGGGTCGCCGTCGGCACGGCCCTCAGCTCGCTGCTGGTCGCCAAGCTGTCCGGCTCCGTGGCGCTCAGCGGCCTCGCCGGGACCTCCACCGTGCTCGGCGCCGCACTGCTGGCCCTGCCCACCGCGGGCGCCGCGAGCCGCGGCGGGCGGCGGGCCGGGCTGACACTGGCCTACGCCTGCGCCGTGCTCGGCTGCCTGGTCGCGCTGCTCGGCATCGCCACCCGCGTGTGGCCCATCCTCCTCGTCGGCCTGACGCTGTTCGGCGGCGGCAGCGCGGGCAACCTCGCCTCCCGCTACTCCGCGACCGACCTGTCGGCCCCCGGCCACTCCGCCCGGCACCTGGCGTGGGTCGTCTGGGCGGCCACGATCGGATCGGTCACCGGCCCCAACCTGGCCGAACCCGCCGAACGCCTCGGCCGCCGGATCGGCCTGGCCCCCGACGCCGGCCCCTTCGCGCTCTCCCTGCTGGCGTTCGCGATCGCACTGGCCATCGTACTGGTGGCGCTGCGGCCCGACCCGCTGCTGCTGGCCCGCACGATCTCCCCCGGCTCCCCCGGCTCCACGGACTCCCCGGCCTCTCCCAGCCCTGTTCCCGGCTCCCCGGTCTCTCCGGGTTCCTCGGCTCCGGCCTCTTCGGGCTCCCCCGCCGCACCCGGGACCACCCCGCCCGGCGCCCGGGGCCGGGGCGGCCTGCGCGCCGGCTGGCGGGCCCTGCGCGAGAGCCCCGCCGCCTCCCGTGCACTGGTGGCGATCGCGGTCGCCCACACCGCGATGGTGTCGGTCATGTCCATGACCCCGGTCCACCTCGACCACGACGGCGCCGGCTACCGCACCATCGGCCTCGTGCTCAGCGTGCACATCGCCGGGATGTTCGTCCTGTCGCCGGGCGTCGGCTGGCTGGCCGACCGGATCGGCCGGACCCGCGTACTCGTCCTCGGCATGGGCATCCTCCTGGCCGCCGCCCTCCTCTCGGGCGGAGCCGGGCCGCACGACATCGGCCAGGTGACCGTCGGCCTCGGCCTGCTCGGCATCGGCTGGTCCTGCGGCCTGATCGCGGGCTCGGCGATGCTCACCGAGGCCGTGCCTCTGGAACGCCGCCCCGCCGTACAGGGCCTGTCGGACCTGCTGATGAACGTCTGCGGCGCGGGCGGCACGATCATCGCCGGACTGATCGTGAGCGGCCTGTCCTACGGCACCCTCGGCACGGCCGTGGCCGTCATGGTGACCGTCACCGCCGCCTGGCTGGCCCTCACCAGCCGCCCGTCACGCACCGCCTGACCTCCCGGACCGCCGTACGGCACCGGCCATCGGCATCCGCACGGCACCGCGCCGCCGACCGGCCGGACCCGCGGAGCACCATGAAACCTCCCGGACCGCCGGCCGGAGCACCGTCCCCGGACCCCTGAGCCGCCGCACCGGCCCGCGCGGCGCCGCGCCCCTCGTCATTTCGCGTCGGCGTAGCAGCGCACCGCGGCCGCCTGCATCGGGAAACGCACCGGCGTCGCGCCGAACAGCAGGCGCGACGCCTCCCCGGCCGCCCGGCCCACCGCCGCCACCACCTCATCGGCCAGCTCGGCCGGGCAGTGCACCATCACCTCGTCGTGCTGGAAGAACACCAGCCGCGCCGGATCCGGCAGCAGCCCGCGCAGCACCGCCAGCACGGACAACGCCCACTCCGCCGCCGTCGCCTGGACCACGAAGTTACGGGTGAACCGCCCCCGGTCACGCGCCGCACGCCTGCCCTCGGGACCCGAGACCAGCTCCCGCCACCGCGCCGACGGCGGCGGGCAGGTACGGCCGAGCCACGACCGCACCAGCCGCCCCTCCTCACCGCTGCGCGCCGCCTCCTCCACGAACCGGTACGCCTGGGGGAAGCGCTGCCGCATCACGGCCAGCAGTTTGGGGGCGTCACCGCTGGTCCCGCCGTACATGGCCGACAACAGAGCGATCTTCGCGTGGGCCCGGTCACCGCCGAACGCCCCCGACAGCGCCTGGTACAGGTCGGCCTCCCCGGCCGCCCGCGCCAGCCCGCCGTCCCCGGCCATCGCGGCCAGCACCCGCGGCTCCAGCTGCGCCGCGTCGGCCACCACCAGCACCCACCCCTCGTCGGCCACCACCACCCGGCGCATCACCTTGGGGATCTGCAACGCCCCGCCGCCGCTGGTGGCCCACCGGCCCGACACGACCCCGCCGACGACGTATTCCGGCCGGAAACGGTCACCGCGCACCCACTGGTCGGCCCACGCCCAGCCGTGGAAGCTGTGGAGCCGCGCCAGCTCCTTGTAGGCCAGCAGGGGCTCGACCCCCGGATGGTCGACCTTCCTGATCTCGTGGGCCCGGGTGGACGCCACCGGCACCCCCGCCGCCTTGAAGGCCCGGACGATCTGCTGCGGGGAGTCCGGGTTGAACGGCGTGCCGAACGCCGCCGACACCCGATCCGCCAGCGCCTGCAGCTTCGCCGGGCGCATGCCGTGCACCGGGCGCGGGCCGAGCAGCTCGGTCAGCAGCGCGTCGTGCACGTCACGCCGCCAGGGCATGCCCTCGCGGCTCATCTCCTCGGCGACCAGCGCCCCGGCCGACTCGGCCGCCACCAGCAACCGGAACCGGTGCGGGTCGGCGGTGGCCTCGATCCGCCGGAGCTGGTCGGCGAGGACCTCCGCCACCGGACCGGCGTCCGGCGGTGGCGGCTCCTCCTCGAACAGAGCGGCCTGACGCGCCCGCTCCCCACCGGGCGCGTGGTGGTCGTCGCCGGGCACCGGCAGGCCGTGCAACCGGGCGTACGCCGCCGCGGCCGACCGCGGCTCGCCGTACCGCCCCTCGTATCCCAGCAGCAGGCCCTCGGTCAGCGCCAGGTCATGACAGCGGCCCACCCGCGCCCCGGCGCCGAGCAGGGCGGGATAGACCGCGCGGGTGTCGGCCCAGACCCAGCGCGAACGCCCGCCCGCCGCCCCGGACCCCGTCTCAAGATCCCGCACGGCCGCCGCCAGATCCGCGACGGCCCGCGCCTCACCCCCCGCGGGCAGCAGGACGCCCCCGCCCCCCGGACCGGCCGCCACTGCCACGTACATGAGGCCAGCCTGCCACGCCGCCCCGACACTTCCGCTCAGACGAGCGGTATCACCACCTCGTCCTCGAGCGGGGGTTCGAGTTCCTGCTCCAGACAGCCCGTCGCCGCGAAGCACCGGATCGTCAGCACCTCCGGAGTCACCGAGACGTGCAGGAAGCTCTTGAAGAACGGCGGCGTGTCCCAGTCCGACAACTCCGACAGATAACGGTGGAACGTCCGGCCCACCGGCAGCCGGAACGGCATCGGCAGACCCCCGAGGATCCGCGCCGCCCACCTCATCCGCGCCGTGACGGGCACGGACGGAGCCCCCCGGACCGGGGTGACGCCGATCCGCTCCGACATCACCGCCGCGCTCTCGGCCGGCGTGAGGTAGAGCCGGCGCATCCGCAGCCGGTCGCTGTAGAGCCTGCTGTAGAACGACAGCGAGTCACCGCGCAGCGGATAGCAGCGGTAGTCGTCCTCGCTGACACCGCCGACCGTGACCCTGGGAGTCGTGTGGGTGGCGTGCATGAACGCCCCGGAACCCCCGGCCACGATGTACTGGATCGTCCGCCCGCCCTTTTTCACCGGGAACCGCTGGTAGTTGTGCACGTCCCCGCCGATCACGGCGACGTAGCCGTGCGCGGGGTCGGCGACGATGTCGTCGATCGTGCCGCCCCCCTCCAGCGCCGACGGCAGATACTCGTCCCGGACGTAGACGGGCTTGCCGGTGACCAGCATCTTGGGCCGCGGATCCCGCGAGACCTCGCGCAGCCACCGCGCCTGCCCGGCGTCCAGCGCGCCGCGGATCCCGGTGTCCACCCCCACGACGAGCAGCGAGGGCGTCTCCAGCACCCAGTACGGCCCCGGCTGCACGGCCCGCTGCCCGGGCCCGGACCGTCGTCCGCGCGCCCGCTCCAGCGCCGCCTCGTCGATCGCGTCCGGCTCACGCCACAGCAGACCCCGCAACCCCGGCGGCGACAGCCGGAAACCCCGCCGCTCGGCCTTCAGCGCCGGGGCCTCACAGAAGACGCGCATGAAACCGCCGAGCCCGTCGTACCAGTCGTGGTTGCCGGGGACGGCGTAGATCGGAGCAGGATAGTCCTGGTACGGGCGGAAGAACTTGACGTCGTAGTCGTTGCCCGACCCGGCGGGATAGATCACGTCACTGGCGATGACGGCGAAGGCGGTGCCCCGCCCGATCTTCAGCATCCCCGGGACGACCGCGTACTGCGAGGCGTCCCCCTCCCCCGTGTCCCCCAGGACCAAGAAGGAGAACTCCGGGCCGACGTCCACCGGGATCCGCATTCCCGGGTCCGCGCCCCGCTCCCGCTGGGCCGCCACCCAGCGCGCGCGCACCTCGCCGGACGGATCCCCGAACAGGATCGCCAGGACCTCGTTCCTCGACCGCCACAGCGTCCGCGGGTTCAGCCAGGAGAAACTCTCTCGGCCGGGGAGCATGTCCCGGAACGTACCCGTCCGGGCGCATGACCAGCCCGCCCCCTCCTCCGACACCCGGGAGGAACCGTCACGCCCGCGACTCGCGGCCCGACCGATATCGACCATGACCATATCTTGGCGTTGATCTCGGACAGGTGCAGCGATACCGGGGTACGGAAGACCTTCGATGCAGACCTTCCTTCCCTATCCCGACTTCGCCGCCACCGCCCGGGTCCTCGACCCCCGGCGGCTCGGCAAGCAGCGCGTGGAGACCATCCAGGTGCTGCGCGCCCTGACCGTCCCGGGGTACGGCTGGCGCCACCACCCCGCGGCGCGGATGTGGACCGGGTACGAGGAGGCGCTGGTCAGGTACGGGCTGGAGATCTGCGAGCGATGGTGCGCCGGAGGCCGGGCCGACACCTGCGCGGACACGCTGACGCGGGAGCTGTCCGGCCTCCTCGGCGTCGCAGCGCCCCGCTCCCAGGCGGAACTCGCCGCCGCCGGCGAGCTTCCGCCCTGGCTGGGCGACCCGGAGCTGCACCTCAGCCACCGGTCGGCGCTGCTGCGCAAGTCCCCGGAGTTCTACCGCCCGGTCTTCGGCGACGACTTCGGTGACGACTCGAACGACCTGCCGTACGTCTGGCCGCTCTCCGACCGCCCGTCACGGCTGTATTCCGCGTGACGAGCCCTCGCCTTTACAAAGTAGATTTTTCGGACATGTCTGTTTCGCCGGACTGAGCCCGAGCGGGACCGCTAGGACCTCGTTCTCCGTCCGCCGCGCATCGACCATGGCCGTGCGTTCGCGCCCGTCTCAGGGCAGCGAGCCGATCTCGAAGTCGTCGAAGTAAGCCCGGGTCTCCTGGTCGTCCCCGGGCTGCTTTCCCACGCTGAGCCCGAACCGGGGTTTGCCCCTGGCCCCGCCCGCGTCCTCGTCCACGGCCTCGACCACGAGGTGGTCGTCGACCCAGAGCGCCAGACGCACCTCGTCCCCGTTCCGGGAGCACTCGGCCCGGAGCGTCGTCTTCTTCTTGGAGAAGGCGAGCGAGAGGACGTCGGGCGTCATGTCCCATCCGGTCGCCTGGGTGGTCTTGTGGATCCTCGCGCGCCCGTCCGGACGGACCTCCAGGGTGTAGTAGTGAGCGTGATCGTCGTCGGGCTTGTAGTCACAGTAGATCCCGGTCCACGACTTGCTGGGCCTTCCAGCCTCGATGTCGATCCGGACGGTGACCAGCGCGCGTTCGACGGGCTCCGCGTTGATGGGCGCCTCGGCCCAGCGGGAGTCGTTGGAGATGTCGGTGACCATCGTGTAGCGGCCGTCCCCGGTGTAGCCACGGGAGGTGTCCGTCCGGGTTCCGTCGTTGGACCAGCCCGACCTGTCGTTGCCGAAGTCGTCCCGGTACAGCACACCGGTGGGCTCCGGCGGAGCCGGAGGGAGGGTGCGGGCCCAGAGCGCCCCGGCCGCCGCCAGCAGGAGCACCCCGGCCGCCGCGCCGCCCACGACCGCCGGGCGCCGCCACGGTGCCGGAGCCCGGCCGGCTCCGCGCTCCTCACGCTCCTCCGACTCTCCGGTCTCCCTCCCCCGGACGGTCGGCGCGAGGAGGCCGGGGAGGTTCAGCCGCAGGGTGCCGGCCACCTTGGCGGTGTCCTCCGCGTCGTTCTGCCCGACCAGCTCCGACAGCAGTTCCTTGGCGGTCGGCCGGGAGGCCGGGTTCTTGTCGAGCGCCGCCTCGACCAGGCCGCGCAGCCCGTCGTCGATCCCGCCGAGATCCGGAGTGTGGTTCAGGACGCGGTAGGGGATCTCGTGGACGCTTCCGGCGGCGAAGGGCGAGCGGCCCGTCGCGGCGGCGGCCACCACGCATCCCCAGGCGAAGACGTCCGCCGGCGGACCCGCCGACTGCCCGGCGAACCGCTCCGGGGCCATGTAGGCGGGGGTACCGATGAGCTGGTTCGTCGCGGTGTGCCCGTCACCCGTGTCCAGGGCGCGGGCGATGCCGAAGTCGATCACCCTGGGCCCCAGCGGGGACAGCAGCACGTTGGCGGGCTTGAGGTCGCGGTGCACGACCCCCGCGCCGTGGATCGCGGTCAGGGCGGTCGCCACCCCGACGGCCAGCGCCTCCAGGTCGGATCCGCGCAGCAGGGCCTGCCGGCGCAGCACGCGTTCGAGGTCGGGTCCGGCGACGTACTCGGTCACCAGCCAGAGCGGATCCCCGTTCAGCCGCGCGTCCAGGACCGGCGCGGTGCAGAACCGGCTGACCTTCCTGGCCGCGGCCACCTCGTTGCGGAACCGCGCCACGAACTCCGGATCGGCGGCCAGGACCGGGTTGATCACCTTGATCGCCACCGGCCCCGAGGCGCTCTCCCCGAAGTAGACGGTCCCCATGCCCCCTCGCCCCAGGCGCCCGGCGACGCGGTAGGGGCCGAGCACGGTCGGATCGGAGGGTTCGAGACCGAGCACGGGAGGCGGACCGTAAGCCGTCACGACAGATGATCATAGATCGGCGGATCCGGCGGAGGGGGACATTTCCCTGGAAAATCCAGGGAAGTCCGAACCGGCCGGCACCGGACCCCGCGCTCGACCGGCACCCGGCCCGACACCGAACCAGGCGCCCGGCTCGGCGCTCAACGAGCGCTCAACCCGGTGCCCGGCCCGGGACCCGACCAGACGTCCAGCCCGACGCCCGGCCCGGGGACCCGACCAGGCGCTCAGTCCCCCGCCGGGGCGACCAGCGCACCGGGGTTGAGGACGCCCTCCGGGTCCAGCCGATCCTTGATCGCGCGGAGGATCTCCACGCCCAGCTCGCCGATCTCGGCGGCGTGGGCGTCCCGGTGGTCGCGGCCGACGCCGTGGTGGTGGGAGATCGTGCCCCCGGCCGCGACGATCGCCTCGTTCGCCGCCTTCTTGGCCGCCTCCCACTGTCCCAGCGGGTCGGCCGACTGGGCCGTGACGACCGTGAAGTACAGCGAGGCGCCCGTGCCGTACACGTGGGAGACGTGGCACATCACCAGCGGCGAGCCCAGGGAGCCCTGGAGCGAGCCCCGTACGGCGTCGTAGAGGCCGGGCAGGGCGGACCAGAAGCCGGCCGTCTCCAGCGTCTCCACGGTGGCCCCGGCCGCGAGCAGGGAGTCGCGCAGGTAGGGCGCGGAGTAGCGGCCCCGGGCCCACGACTCGCCCGGGTCCGTGCCCAGGCAGACGCCGCCGAGCCCGGCCAGCACCGCCGCCGCGCCGTCCCGCCGCGCGCGCGCCTCCCCCGGCTCGCCCTCGTAGCCCGCGACGACCAGGCAGCCCGCGTCCGGGGCGACGTCGCCCAGCTCGTCCGGTCTGGCCAGGCCGACCATCGTCTCGGTCTCGTCGGACAGGCGCAGCACGGTGGGCACGGGGCCGTCCTGGGCGAGACGCCGCAGCGCGGCCGTCCCCTGCGCGAACGACGGGAACCGCCAGCCCTCGTAGAGGCGCTCGGCGGGGATCCGGCGCACCCGCAGCCGCAGCGAGGTGATCACCCCGAACGCCCCCTCGGAGCCCAGGATCACCTGGCGCAGGTCGGGCCCGGCGGCCGACTTGGGCGCGCGGCCCAGTTCCAGGGTGCCGCGCGGGGTGGCCACGGTCATGCCGACGACCATGTCGTCGAACCGGCCGTAGCCGGCCGACGCCTGCCCGCTGGAGCGGGCCGCGGCGAAGCCGCCCAGAGTCGCGTACTCGAACGACTGGGGGAAGTGCCCCAGCGTGAACCCGTGCCCGGCCAGCAGTTCCTCGGCCTGCGGCGCGCGCAGCCCCGGCTCCAGCTCGGCGACCATGGACTCGGCGTCCACCGACACCAGCCGGTTCAGCCGTGTCACGTCCAGCGCGACGACCCCGGCGAAGCCGCGCCGGTCGGCCGCCAGGCCGCCGACGACCGAGGTGCCGCCACCGAACGGCACGACGGCCACCCGGTGCGCGGCGCAGATCCGCAGCACCGCCAGCACCTCGTCGTGGGAGCCGGGCAGCACGACGGCGTCGGGGGCGTCCGAGCCGTCCCCGGCGCGGAGGCGCAGCAGGTCGGGGGTGGACTTGCCCCGGGTGTGCCGGACGCGGGTCTCGTGGTCGCGGCGGACGTGCCCGGCGCCGACGACCTCCTCCAGCTCGGCCGTGACCGGCGCGGGGAGCGCCGGGCCGGGCAGCCGCACCTCGCCGAGGGTCGCGGCGGGGGTGTCCGGCGCGCGGACGCCCAGCAGGTCGCCCAGCAGGCGGCGGACCGGTTCGGGCAGCTCGGCGGCCCGCGCGGGGTCGCCCCAGCCGGACCAGAGCATCGGTTCTGCGGCGGTCGTCGGAATTTCCACGTCTACACTGTGACAGATGACGTCCATTCGTCACAATGCGGTCATGGACCCCGGCGAACCCGCCCGCGATCCGGCTCCCGGCGACGCCTCCGCGCCCGGCGCCGGCGAACCCGCGCCCGCCCCCTCCCCGGCACCCGGCCCCGCCGCCGGGCCGGCACGTGAGGCGGCGCGTGAGACGGCGCGCGGCCCGGCCCCCGATCCCGTGCTCGATCCGGTCCTCGACGCCGCCCGCGAGATGGTGCTCGCGGTGGGCGTGCGGCGCACCACGCTCACCGACGTGGCGCGGCGGGCCGGGGTGTCCCGGATGACGCTCTACCGCCGCTGGCCCGACGTCCGCGCCCTGGTCGCCGACCTGATGACCCGCGAGTGGACGCTCGTCGCCGGCCGGTTCGCCGGGGACGACCCGGTCGCCGCGTCGGTCGGGGCGGTGCGTGCCCTGCGCGGCCACCCGCTCTGGCGCAAGATCGTCGAGGTGGACCCCGAGCTGCTCCTGCCGTACCTGCTGCACCGCCGGGGGGCCAGCCAGGACGCCATGCTGGCGCTCGTGGCGGAGTCCGTCGCGCGCGGGCAGGAGCTGGGCGCCGTACGGCCCGGCGACCCGGCGCGGCTGGCCCGGACCGTGCTGCTGACCGCCCAGTCGTTCCTGCTGTCGGGCCCGGCCGTGCTCGCCCCGGCCTCCCCCGGCGAGCTGGACGACGAACTCGCCGCCATCCTGGAGAGGTACCTGCGCCCGTGAGCTCCCCCGCCCTCCCCGGCCCCTCCCTGCCGGGCTCCTCCCTCAACGCCGCCCGCCGGGCGCGCGAGCTGGCCGAGGCGCGCGGCCTCGTGGTCGACGTGCTCGTGGTCGGCCTGGGCGCCACCGGCGCCGGGGCGGCGCTCGACGCCGCCTCCCGCGGCCTGTCGGTGGCCGCGATCGACGCCTGCGACCTGGCGTTCGGCACCTCCCGGTGGAGTTCGAAGATGATCCACGGCGGGCTGCGCTACCTCGCCAGGGGGCAGGTCGGGGTGGCCGGGGAGAGCGCGGTGGAGCGCGGCGCGCTGCTCGCCCGCACCGCCCCGCACCTGGTGCGGGCCGCGCCGTACCTGCTGCCGCTGACCCCGCGGGTCTCCCGCGTCCAGGCGGCGACGGTGATGGCCGGCTACCGGCTCGGTGACGGGCTGCGGGCGGCGGCCGGCACGCCCCGCGCCCTGCTGCCGGGCCCCGCGCGGATCTCCGCCCGGCGGGCGCTGGAGCTGGCCGCCCCCCTGGCGCCGGACGGCCTGCGCGGCGCGCTGCTGTCCTGGGACGGGCGGCTGAGCGACGACGCGCGCCTGGTGGTGGCGCTGGCCAGGACGGCCGCCGCGCACGGGGCCCGGATCCTGACCCGCTGCCGGGCACTCGCGCTGGCCGGGGACGGCGCCGAGGTCCGCGACGAGCCGACCGGCGACGTCTTCACGATCCGCGCCCGGTCGGTGATCAACGCCACCGGGGTCTGGGCCGCCGGGCTCGATCCGGACATCCCGCTGCGGCCCTCGCGCGGCACCCACCTCGTGCTGCGCCCGGAGTCCCTCCCCGGCCTGCGGGCCGGACTGCACGTGCCGATCCCCGGGGAGGGCAACCGGTTCGCGCTGGTCCTGCCGCAGGACGACGGCCGCGTCTACGTCGGCCTCACCGACGAGCCGGTGGACGGGCCGGTCCCCGACGTGCCGGAGGCGCCGGAGGAGGACGTCACGTTCCTGCTCGGCGTGCTCAACTCGGTGCTGGCGGCGGGGATCCGGCGCGAGGACGTCGCCGGGGCCTTCGCCGGGCTGCGCCCGCTCCTCGACGCGGGCGGACGGGGCCGGGACGGCCGGACGGACGGGAGCGGCGGACGGGGTGGGAAGGGCGGGCGCACCGCCGACCTGTCGCGGCGGCACGCGCTGCTGGTCTCCCCCGGCGGGGCGGTCACGGTCGTGGGCGGCAAGCTGACCACCTATCGGCGGATGGCCGAGGACGCGGTCGACCTCGCGGTGCGGCTGCGGGGCCTGACCGCCGGGGCGAGCCGTACGGCGCGGCTGCCCCTCGTCGGGTACCTCCCGCCGGGCACGGCGGCGCGGGGACGGCTGGAGGCACGGTACGGCGCCGAGGCGGCGGCGGTGCGGTCCCTGGCGGCCGGCGACCCGGCGCTGGCGGAGCCGCTGCCGACCGGCGTCATCGGCGCCGAGCTGGTCTGGGCGGTCCGGCACGAGGGGGCGCTGGACGCCGGGGACCTCCTCGACCGCCGGACCCGGATCGGCCTCGTCCCCGAGGACCGGGCGGCGGCCCTGCCCGCCGCCCTGGCCGCCCTGGAGTACGGGACCGGCTGACCCCCTTCCCGGCCCTCCGGGCCCTCCGGGAGGGCCCGGAGGGCACCCGGCGGCCGCTCCGAGACACGGAACCGGCGAAGTCCCGGCTCTCAGACGGCATATGGATTCCCCTCCATCCCTTGACAGGCTCTCCTGACCGTGCTTGCGGCGGGAGATTTCTCACAGGGATCTCTCAGCCCCGGGGCCTTGACACCGGACCTCCGCCCGCCTTCTCCGGCTCCGACCGGCCACGGCGCGGCGGAACAGAGCACATTCACATCTCACGTCACACCCGCCGATCTATTAGGTTAGTCTCACCTAAGTCGAAGGAGGGGCGCGTGAGCTCGGGGTGCGGTTCGGGGACGGACAGACGGGCGTGGGCCGGAAGTTGCTCGCATCCCGCGGGCTGTCACACCGGTGACCTGCCGGTTCTCGCCAGCGCCACGGTGGGGGCCCGCTTCTGGCTGCTCATCGAGCACTCCGGCCCGTGGGCCTCGCACCTGGAGGACTGCCGGCTGCCCGAGGAGATCCACGCGCTTATCAGACGCGCCCAGAGCCTCGGCGTCCGGCCCCAGCTCATCCGCCGACCGGGGCACCGGAAGCCCGTGCCAGGCGGCATCCACGTCATGGTCGCCGATGCCACGGCCCCCGAGCCGTGGATCGCCGAGGGCGTCATCGCAGGTCCATCCGATCTTGACATGGACGCGCTGGTGGCAGGAGTGGTCCCGGAGTCCTGCATACTTGTGAGTGAGCCGGTTTTTCTGGTGTGCACGCATGCCAAGCGCAACGCGTGCTGCGCCCGCATTGGACTCCCCCTGGCTCGGTCCTTGGCAGAGGTTTTGCCGGACAGAATATGGGAAACATCACATGTTGGCGGCGATCGCTATGCCGCCAACCTCGTGTGCTTGCCACACGGGCTTTACTACGGCAGCATGTCTCAGGCTGCTGCGATCGCGGTAGTCGATGCGTACCGGTCCGGCGAGGTCATCCTCGACCGTTTCCGGGGACGCGCGGGCATCCCCGAGCCGTCGCAGGCCGCTGAGCATTTCATCCGTGCCCACACGGGTGAGCTCTCGGTCGGCGGAGTGGCCGTGGAGTCCTCCAGGTCGGACGGCGTCACCACCGAAGCCTTCGTGCGCGGTGGCGACGCTCGTTTCCGGGTGGTGGTCGAGCCCATGACGCTCACAACGCCATGTGGTACGGCTTGTGCCGAGACGGTCACCACCTATCGGCTGGTCACGCTGGACAGGCTCACGCCTGTGCGGTACGCCACCCCCGCTCTCGCCTGACCTGAGGGAACATCACGGCCAATACCGGCGTTGGACTCAGGGACGCCACAAATGTCCAATGCGGCATCAACCCGAATTACCTCTCACGTAAAAGGTGGTTTTCTCATGTCTCAGGTACGTCGGCAGACCGCCCGTCCTCGGCCCAGCTGGGGCTGGCAGGATGACGCCGCGTGCCGGGGTGAGGACCTCGTGCTCTTCTTCGGTCCCGACGGCGAGCGCCAGCCTGAGCGCGACATCCGGGAGCGGAAGGCCAAGGCCATCTGCGCCCAGTGCCCCGTCCGCGCCGAGTGCCTCGACTACGCGCTGTCGCGTCCGGAGAAGTACGGCACCTGGGGCGGCCTGAACGAGGACGAGCGCGCCTCCGAGCGTCGCCGTCGCATGCGCCGCGCCGCGAGCGCCGGCATCAGCGCCGTCGCCTGAGCAACACCTCCACCCGGCTTCCCCCGCGTGTGGTCCCGCCGTTCCTGCGCGGGATCACACGTCGCCGCACGATCAGGGTGTTCCGTCTTCAGGCGGGACACCCGGCAGGTAAGTCCCTCCCCGGTGCCCGCCTCCCGCGGCTCCTTCTCCGGCGATCCCGCCGGATCCGCCTCGCACGCCTCCCGCGGCCTCCGGCCCGGCGGTCGCACCGCCGGACCTCTCCGCTTCCCGGAGCCCCCGCCCGGCCATCCGCCGGACGGGGGCTTCGGCGTCTCATCCCGGGTCGGGCCGCCCGGACCGATCCTCGCCACGGCGAAGACCCGCGGAGTAGAACCTAGGGCCGATTCCGGCCGGGCTTGCGCATCTCCTTGTGGATGGCCTTCCACCTGTTCTGCAGCTCCCTGCGCAGCTTCGGATCGCTCCGCGACGCCATCCAGACGGCCTCGCGCCGCAGCTTGTGCCAGCTCTCCAGCCGCCGCTCGGACAGCGTGCCGTCCTCGATGGCGGCGATCACGGCGCAGCCCGGCTCGGCCCGGTGCGCACAGTCGGCGAACCGGCACCGCGCGGCGAGGTCCTCGATGTCGGAGAAGGCCATGTCCACCCCCTCGGCCATGTCGTACAGGCCGATGCGCCTGATCCCCGGGGTGTCGATGATCAGCCCGCCGTCGGGGAGCCGGAGGAGCTCGCGGTGGACGGTGGTGTGACGGCCCCGGCCGTCACCCGCCCGGACCCGCTGGGTCTCCATGAGCTCCTCCCCCGCCAGCGCGTTGACCAGCGTCGACTTACCCGCGCCTGAGGCGCCGAGCACGACGGCGGTGCGCCTGCCGTCCAGGTGGCCGCGCACGATGTCCACCCCCTCCCCGGTGACGGAGCAGACCGCGTGCACGTCCACTCCCGGGGCCGCCGCGGCGACCTCCTCCAGCAGGTGGGGCAGGGCGTCCCCGATGAGGTCGGACTTGGTGACGAGCACCACCGGCCGTCCCCCGCTCTCCCAGGCCAGCGCCAGCAGGCGCTCGATCCTGCCCAGGTCGGCGGTGTCGGTGGCGTGCAGGGCGGGCTCGGCGACGAACACGACGTCGACGTTGGCGGCGAGCACCTGCCCCTGGGAGTCGCCGGACAGGCCGCCACGCGACGTCCTGCCGACACCGCCGCGGACGAAGGCGGTGCGGCGGGGCAGCAGCGCCGCGAGTTCGAAGCGGCCCTCGGGCAGCCGGCGCAGCCCCGCCCAGTCGCCGACGCAGGGCAGCGCGACGGGATCTGCGGCGGCGGCCCGCCGTACGGAGGCGCCGTAGTGCGCCTGGAGATGGCCCTCGGCGGTCAGCACCTCGGCGGCGCCGCGGTCGACGCGGGCCACCCGGGCGGGCAGCAGGCCGTCGGGGAGATCGGCGGCGAGAGAGTCGTCCCAGCCGAGGCGGGACAGCGACGCCGGAGAAGCGGAAGAAGCGAACAGGTCCGGAGCGGACAACGTGGGTACACCCTTTGCGGAAAGAGGGCGCCCGCGGCAAGATCGGTCAGGCGGGCACCCGGAGGTCGGTTGACGGCAGGCTGCTCAGAAAGACCCGCATAGTCCTCACCTCCGTGGCTCGTGGCCGCCCGTCCCTGGGCGGCGCCGTGACCGGAACCCACCGGTTCCGTCGCGCGGACGATCCGCATGACGGAACCTATCGCGGAACCCGCCCCCCGGCGCAAACCCTTTTTCCGTCCCGTCCCCGCGTGCCCGTCTCCCCCGGGAACGCCTGGGAACGCCTGGGAACGCCGAAGGTCCCCGGGAGGGAGCGGGTGCTCCCTCCCGGGGACCTTCGGGAGGACGTCCGGCCGGCGCGGCGCGGCGCGGGCGGCCTACAGGCCCGGAGCCGGGAAGCGGGAGGTGAGCTCCCTGACCTCGTTCTGCACGCGGGCGATGACGTTCTCGGCCTCGTCCTGATCCTTGGCGAGCGCGGAGACGACCTGGTCGATCCAGGCGCCGATCTGGCGCATCTCGGCGGCGCCCATGCCGCGGCTGGTCACACCGGCGGTGCCGATCCGGATGCCGGACGGGTCGAACGGCTTGCGCGGGTCGAACGGCACGGTGTTGTAGTTGGTCTCCAGCCCGGCCCGGTCGAGCGCCTGGGCGGCGGGCTTGCCGCCGATGCCCTTGGGCGTCAGGTCGAGCAGGATGAGGTGGTTGTCGGTGCCACCGGAGACGAGGTCGAAGCCGCGGCCCAGGAGCTCCTCGGCCAGCGCCCGGGAGTTCACCACGACCTGGCGGGCGTAGTCCCTGAACTCGTCGGTCGCCGCCTCCTTCAGCGCCACCGCGATCGCCGCGGTGGTGTGGTTGTGCGGGCCGCCCTGCAGACCGGGGAAGACGGCCTTGTTCAGCGCGGTGGCGTGCTCGTCGGCGGTGGCCATGAGCATGGCGCCGCGCGGGCCGCGCAGCGTCTTGTGGGTGGTGGTGGAGATGACGTCGGCGTGGCCGACCGGCGAGGGGTGGGCGCCTCCGGCCACCAGGCCGGCGATGTGGGCGATGTCGGCGGCGAGCACCGCGCCGACCTCGCGGGCGATCTCGGCGAAGGCCGGGAAGTCGATCGTGCGCGGGATCGCGGTGCCGCCGCAGAAGATCAGCTTGGGCCGCTCGCGCAGGGCGATCTCACGGACCTCGTCCATGTCGACGCGGCCGGTGTCGCGGCGCACGCCGTAGCGGACCGGGTTGAACCACTTGCCGGTGGCCGAGACCGACCAGCCGTGGGTGAGGTGGCCGCCGAACGGCAGGCCCATGCCCATGACGGTGTCGCCCGGCTGGAGGAAGGCGAGGTAGATCGCCAGGTTGGCGGGCGAGCCGGAGTAGGGCTGGACGTTGGCGTGGTCGACGCCGAACAGGGACTTGGCCCGCTCGACGGCGAGGGTCTCGATCTGGTCGATGACCTGCTGGCCCTCGTAGTACCGCTTGCCGGGGTAGCCCTCGGAGTACTTGTTGGTGAGAACGGTGCCCGTGGCCTCGAGAACCGCCTTGGAGACGTAGTTCTCGGAGGCGATCAGCTTGACGGTGTCGGCCTGACGCCGCTCCTCGGCCTTGATGAGCTCGGCGATCTGCGGATCGACGCTCGAAAGAGAACTCATGCGCCTTCACTCCCCTGTCGGCATTGACATCGCGCGGAGGACCCAGGCGCGCGGCCCTCCGCTTTCCGCTCCCCGGTGGTCGCTCCCACCCAATGCGCCAGTCGCGCTTCAGACGATAGCGGACTGACCGGTGCGAGTGGCGCGGCCTGCGCCGTCGACGGGCCACAGGCGGTCCACCTCGGCGTTCAGCGTGGCTCCGATGAGGACGGCCAGCGCCGTGATGTACAGCCACAGCAGCAGCGCGATGGGGGCGGCGAGCGAGCCGTACACCGACACCGGGGAGAACCAGGCGGCGAGGACCTCGCGCAGCACGGCGGCGCAGGCGATCCAGATGATCAGGGCGAGCAGGGCCCCCGGCAGCTCCCGCCACCAGCGCGTCCGCACCGGGACGCTCACGTGGTAGAGCAGGGTCAGGAAGATCACCGAGCCGGTGACGACGACCGGCCAGTAGAGGCCGTCGACCAGGGAGGCGTAGTCGCGGGGCAGGACGCCGTGCAGCACCACCGGCCCGAGGACGAGGACCGGCATGATCAGCAGCCCGATCAGCAGGCCCGCGACGTAGAGGCCGAAGGACATCAGGCGGGTGCGGATGATGCCGCGCTCGTCGCCGAGGCCGTAGGCGACCGAGATCAGGTCCACGTAGACGAACAGGGCGCGCGAGCCCGACCAGAGGGCCAGCACGAAGCCCACGGAGATCAGCGGGACCTGTTTCTGCGGGTTCAGGACGTCGTCGACGAGCGGGGTGACGACGGTGTTCACGGCGTTGTCGGTGAACAGCAGGTGGGCCTGGGACTGGATCCAGCTCCGGACGTCCTGCACCGTCTCCGGGCCGAACACCCCGGTGAGCCGGCCGACCAGGCCGATCAGGCCGAGGGTGAACGGCGGCAGCGACAGCAGCGCGAAGAAGGCCGCCTCCCCGGCCAGGCCGGTGACGCGGTAGGCGATGCCCGCGTTGGTGGTGGCGGTGGCGAGGGCCCAGGTGCCCGTGCCGCGCAGCCAGGTCAGCCCGGCCCGCAGCCGGGCCACGCGTCCACGCGATGTGGGCTTCTCCGGCCCCGGCCGGTGCGCCTGGGCATCAGTGGACGTCATGCCACACAACGGTATGCCCAGTGCCTCTTGATCACGAACCGTCCGGCCATGGTGCCGGCGCGTGTCCGGCGACCCTTCTGCCCCGGTCCGGGGGCACGGCGGGCTCCGGGTCGGGGGCGCGCCGGGCTCCGGGTCGGGGGCGCGCCGCCGAACGCCGACGGTTCCCCGGGCTCCGGGCCGGGCACGCCGCCGAACGCCGCCGGCTCTCCGGGCTCCGGGCCGGGGCGCGTCAGCGCCGGTAGAGCAGGTCCGGGTCGTCCACCGGGACGATCCGGGCGCCCAGTGGCAGCAGGGAGACGGGGATCAGCTTGATGTTGGCGATCGCCAGGGGGATGCCGATCACCGACAGGAAGAGCGGTATCGACGTCAGCAGATGCCCGATGGCCAGCCAGATCCCGGCCACGACGCACCAGATCACGTTCCCGATCGCCGACATCGCGCCCGCCCGGGGGTCGCGCACCACGGTCCGGCCGAAGGGCCACAGCGCGTACGCGGCGATCCGGAACGAGGCGATGCCGAACGGGATCGTGACGATCAGAACGCAACAGATGATGCCCGCGAGGACGTAACCGGCGGCCATCCAGATTCCGGCGAACACCAGCCAGATCACGTTGAGCAGGGTCCTCATATTTCGAGGATGGCAGGCCGGATCCGGACGGTTCCATCGGGTACGTCCCGGACTCTTCCCTGGCCCCTTCCACGAAGACCCCGGGGAAGGGGCCCGGAAAGGCTCCGGGAAGGAGTCCCGGGGAGGAGTCCCGGGGAGGAGTCCCGGAAAAGCTCCATGAGGAACGCCCCCGGACGCTTCCGGGACCCGTCCGGGGGCGCGGCGGGACCCGGAGCCGGGGATTCCGGGGCCGCCCGGATGAAGACGGCACAATGGAAGAATGATCTGCGACCTGTGCAAGGAGCGCCGCCACGACGAGTGCCGGGGTGGCTCGTGGTGCGACTGCCAGCACAAGACCACCGAGCAGGCAGGGAAGGACAAGGAGTCGGAGCTGGGCTGGCCACGCCAGGGGTGAGGCGGCGCCCGCGGTACCGGGTGAACCGCCCGCGGTACCGGATGGATCGCGCGCCGTACCGGGCGAACCGCGCGCCGTACCGGATGAGTCGCGCGCTGTACCAGGTGAGCCGCCCGCCGTACCGGGCGGGTCGCGGGCCGGGAGGGCGCCCGGGACCCGCGAAGGGCTCCGCGGCGGGCCAAGGTTGGCCCTGGCGGCGGTCCAGAGTGTGGACCGCACATTGGACATCTCCCACCATCACGGTATCGTCAGAGACATGCCAGCGGACCCGTTGCTCGTCGTGCGACGCCACGTCGACCTCCTGCGTGTCCGCAGCGCCATCTGTTGTGACGTCCGTTGACCGACGCCCACCGCTGATTCCATCCGGCTGCGGGCGCGCGACAGGCGTCCTTCTTCCCTGAAGCGAAGCCTTCTCTGAAGCGAAGCGACCCCCGTACTCGACGGCGAGGCGGGAGGTGCGCCGCCCGCGCGTGCCCGAGATCACCTCATCGATCGTGAAGGACGCGCGCATGACGACCCCGGCCAGGCCGGCAAACCGGCACCACAAGCGCCCGCGCGGCGAGGGTCAGTGGGCTCTCGGTTACCGCGAACCGTTGAACAAGAACGAGGAGAACAAGAAGAACGACGACGGGCTCAACGTCCGTCAGCGGATCATCGACATCTACTCCAAGCACGGCTTCGACTCCATCGACCCCGCCGACCTGCGGGGCCGGATGCGCTGGTACGGCCTCTACACCCAGCGCCGGCCCGGCATCGACGGCGGCAAGACCGCGATCCTGGAGCCGGAGGAGCTCGACGACCGCTACTTCATGCTCCGGGTCCGCATCGACGGCGGACGCCTGGACCTGCGGCAGCTGCGTGCCATCGCCGACATCTCCAACCTGTACGGCCGCGGCACCGCCGACGTCACCGACCGGCAGAACATCCAGCTCCACTGGATCGAGATCGAGTCCGTCCCCGACGTCTGGGAGCGGCTGGAGGCGGTGGGCCTGTCCACCACCGAGGCGTGCGGCGACACCCCGCGCGTCATCCTGGGCTGCCCGCTGGCCGGGATCGACGCCGGGGAGGTGCTCGACGGCACCCCGCACATCCGCGAGATCCACGACGCCTACATCGGCGACCCGGCGTACTCCAACCTGCCGCGCAAGTTCAAGACCGCGGTGAGCGGCTGCCCGGCGCACTGCACGGTGCACGAGATCAACGACGTGGCGTTCGTCGGCGTCGTCAACGAGCGCGGCGAGGCCGGCTACGACCTGTGGGTGGGCGGCGGCCTGTCCACGAACCCGATGCTGGCCAAGCGGCTGGGCGTCTTCGTCACACCCGAGCAGGTCTCGGCGGTCTACGGCGGCGTGATCGGCATCTTCCGCGACTACGGCTACCGCCGCCTGCGCCACCGGGCGCGGCTGAAGTTCCTGGTCAGCGACTGGGGCGTGGAGAGGTTCCGGGAGGTCCTGCAGACGGAGTACCTCGGGTACGCCCTGCCCGACGGCCCGGCGCCCGAGACGCCGCGCGGCGGCCGCCGCGACCACGTGGGCGTCTTCCCGCAGAGGGACGGCAACTTCTACGTCGGCTTCGCGCCCAGGGTCGGCCGGCTCAGCGGCGACACGCTGCACCTGATCGCCGACATCGCCGAGCGGCACGGCTCGGACCGGGTGCACACCACGGTCGAGCAGAAGATGGTCATCCTGGACGTCGCGCCCGACCGGGTGGACAGCCTCGTCGCCGAGCTGGAGGCCGCCGACCTGCGGGTCAACCCCTCGACCTTCCGCCGCCAGACCATGGCGTGCACCGGCATCGAGTTCTGCAAGCTGGCGATCGTCGAGACCAAGGCCGTCGCGTCCGACCTGATCGACGAGCTGGAGCGGCGGCTGCCGGACTTCACCGAGCCGCTGACCATCAACGTCAACGGCTGCCCCAACTCCTGCGCGCGCATCCAGGTCGCCGACATCGGCCTGAAGGGCCAGCTCGTCGTCAACGACGCGGGCGAGCAGGTCGAGGGCTTCCAGATCCACCTGGGCGGCTCCCTGGGGGTCGACGCCGGTTTCGGCCGCAAGGTCCGGGGCCTGAAGGCCACCGCCGCGGAGCTGCCCGACTACGTCGAGCGTGTGGCGCGCAACTTCACCAAGCAGCGCGACGAGGGCGAGACGTTCTCCGAGTGGGTGCGGCGGGCCGACGAGGCGGACCTCAAGTGAGACGCGGCGCCGTACGGCGGGGCTCCGGGAGGGGGCGGCGATGAGCGAGCGGATGGCCCCCTTCCACTGCCCGTACTGCGGCGAGGAGGACCTGGAGCCCTACGAGGGCGACGGGGGCTGGTACTGCCGCTCGTGCGCCCGCGCCTTCCGGCTGAAGTTCCTCGGGATCGGGGTGCGGTCGTGACCGGCCACGGCACGGCGGACGATACGGCGGGCGGGACGGGACGACGCGGGACCGGCGCGGCGGACGGCTCGCCGAGCGGTTCGGCGAACGGCGTGATGAGCGGGGCGAACGGGGCGGCCGGTGCGGCGCGAGCGGCACGGGCGACCCTCACGGCGGATTGGGAGTGATGAACGTGAGCATCGTTGACATCGAGATCGGTCTGAACCGGCAGCGGGCCGGGTTCGACCTGCAGGACATCGCCGAGTCCGCGGCCGTGTTCCTGGAGGACGCCCCGGCCCTGGAGATCATCCGGTGGGCGGCGGCCACCTTCGGCGACCGGCTCTGCCTGACCTCCTCGATGAGCGACGCCCTGCTGATCGACCTGGTCAGCCGGGTGAAGCCGGGGATCGACGTGTTGTTCATCGACACGGGCTACCACTTCGCCGAGACGATCGGCACCCGGGACGCGGTGCGACAGGTCTACGACGTGAACGTGATCGACGTCAAGCCGTCCCGCACGGTCGCCGAGCAGGAGCGCGACCTCGGGCCGCGGCTGTTCGGCCGCAACCCCGACCTGTGCTGCTATCTGCGCAAGGTGGAGCCGCTCAACCGGGCGCTGGAGCCGTACCTCGCCTGGGTGTCCGGCATCCGCCGCGACGAGGCGGTCACCCGTTCGGACGTCAGGGTCGTGGAGTGGGACACCAAGCGCCAGATGGTGAAGATCAACCCGATCGCCCGCTGGACGCAGGACGACGTCGACAACTACATGGCCGACAACGGCGTGCTGATCAACCCGCTGCACTACGACGACTACCCCTCGATCGGCTGCGCGCCCTGCACCCGGCAGGTCGCCCCCGGCGAGGACCCGCGCAGCGGCCGCTGGGCCGGGATGGGCAAGACGGAATGCGGGCTGCATCTGTGACGCCGCCCGTCCCCGGCTCTCCGCCGGTGACGCCGCTGGTCGCGGTGGCGCACGGGTCGCGTGACCCGCGCGCCGCGGCGACGGTGGAGGAGCTGCTCGGCCTCCTGCGGCGGGAGCGGCCGGAGCTTCCGGTGCGCGCCGCCTACCTAGACCACGCCGCCCCGACGCTCGCCGCGGCGCTGTCGGGGCTGGACGAGGCGGTGGTGGTGCCGCTGCTGCTCACCGCGGCCTACCACAGCCGGGTGGACATCCCCGGTTCGCTGGCCGAGATCACCGCCCGCCGCCCGGCGCTGCGCACCCGGGTCGGCGGCACCCTGGGGCCGCACCCGCTGCTGGTCGCCGCCCTGGAGCGCCGGCTCACCGAGGCCGGGGTCGAGCCCGGTGACCCGGACACCGCGGTGGTGCTGGTGTCGGCGGGCTCCAGCGACCCGCGGGCCAACGCGACGGTCGCCGCCGTCGCCACCGACTGGGCCCGCCTGCGGGGCTGGTGGTCGGTGGGCGTCGCCTACGCCTCGGCCGCCGAGCCCACCCCGGAACGGGAGGTCCGCCGCCTGCTGTCGGCCGGCGCCCCGCGGGTGGCGGTGGCTCCCTATCTACTGGCCCCCGGCCACTTCGCCGACCGGACCCGTGACGCCTCGCTCGCCGCGGGCGCGGCCGTCGTGGCCGGGGTGCTCGGCGCGGCCCCCGAGGTCGCGGCGGTCCTGGCGGAGCGCTACGACGAGGCCGTACGGCGCCGCCCGGCGTCCGCCTCGGCCTGACCTCCCGGTAAGACCTCGGCCCGACCTCCCGGTGGGACCGCGGCCTGACCTCCCGGTGGGACCGGGGCCCGCCGGGGCCGGGCCCGCAGACCTCGGCGGCTCCCGCACTCCGAGGCCCCGAGACCAGCGATTCCGGGGTCCGATCCCCCGGGGCCCGGTGTCTCAGCCGCCTTCCCCGCCGCTTCCCGGACTCGGCTTCGCGCCGTCCCGGCCGTCCCCGGGGCAGCGCACCGCGACGATCCGGCCGTCGAGGGGGTCCGTCACGACGACGGCGCCCGGACAGGTGGGCTCGACCCGGATCTCGTCGGCGAAGCGGCAGCCGGGGCCGCCGTCGCAGGGCTCGGTCCGGGTGAGCGTGACGGTGACGCCGATGTCGGCCCGGGTCTTCGGGGCGTCCGCGACGACCTGCCGGGCGTCCCGGTCGCCGGCCAACGGGAGGCCCTGCCGCCGCACCGAGCCGGGCGGGACCACCGCGATCTCCAGCCGCCCGGTCTCGGACTCCGGGAACAGCATGGCCATACTCTTCGAACGGTTCTGGTCCTCCAGCCCTTCGCGGCAGGTCTGGGCGTTGCGATATCTCCCGTCCTCCCAGTAGAGGAGCTCCGCGCCGAACGGGCAGTGGACCGCGACCTGCGTCATCGTCCCGTACTGCCGCGCGGGCAGGTCGAGGGGCAGCCGCTCGCCCATCCTGGAGAATCGCTTCTCCAGGATGACGTCGTTGACGTAGCGGGCGCCGTACCGGGGCGTCGGCTGGGCCATGACGCCGGTCCAGACGTCGTCGGGGACGACGGTGGCGCCGGTCCCCGGCAGGGTGAGCGCCGCGACGGCGGCGAGGCCCGCCGCGAGGGTCCCGCCCAGCGCCGCGGCGCGGCGGCGTCTGATCCGCCGGACCCGCCGGTCGACGGCGGCGACGGTCACGCCCCCGCGGTGGCCGTCGTCGCCCTCGGCCGCCAGGATCTCGCGCAGTTCCGGCTCTGTGATCGTCAACTCGGCTCCCCTGAGGTGGTCGCGGCGATCGCCGCGGGATCGACGCGCAGCTTCGCCAGGGCCCGGCTGGCCTGGCTGCGGACGGTGGCCACCGAACAGCCGAGGATCTCGGCGATCCGCGGGTCGGGCAGGTCGGCGAAGTAACGCAGCACGACCACGGCCCGCTGCCGGTCGGGCAGCGCCGCCAGGGCCTGCCGTACGGCCTCGCGCGTGCCGACCTCGCCGGTGCGGTCCTCCCCCGCCGTGTCGGGCAGCGCCCCGGTGGGCACCTCGCCCCGCCAGCGGCGCCGCCACCAGGAGGCGTGGGTGTTGGTGAGGATGCGGTAGACGTAGGGGTCGGGGTCGTCGCCCACCCGCCGCCAGGCGAGCCACGCCTTGGCCAGCGCGGTCTGCAGCAGGTCCTCGGCCGTGCCCCAGTCACGGCACAGCAGGTAGGCGGCCTGTAGCAGGCGGGCCGAGCGCTGCTCGACGTACCGCTCGAAATCGGCTCTGTCTCGCACTCGCCGTCCTCGGTGTCTCGGTGACCTTCCACCGATCACTACGCTCCGGCGGCCCCGGGACGTTGCACGCCTCGAACGGATCTTCCTGGAAACGGCCCGGGACGGGGGCGGGCCGGAGGCTCAGTAGCGGCGGTCGCGCCGCTCGTCGCGGCGGTCGCGGCGCTCCTCGCGACGCTCCCACCGGTCCTCCCGGCGGTCTTCCCATCCGCGCGGGGGCAGGGGCGGCCGCGGCCTCTCGGACAGCTCGCCGTACGCCCGCTGCCAGTGCTCCTTCCAGGCCGCCCACGCCTTCTCGATCGGGCGCGCCCGCGAGTCGCCGACCACCTTGATCTCGCCCATGAGCGCGTAGGCCCGCACCCGGACGAGCGGCGCCCGCATGCCCTCGGGGGCCTCGATGACCTGGACCTTCTTCTCTCCCATGATCGCGAAGCCGTCGATCTCGACGTCCACGCCGTCGGGGACGATGATCTTCACCGATCCCATGACCGCGGTGGCGATGATGTCGACCACGTCGGTGCGGACCTCGGCCTGGCGCAGGTCGATCACGACCTCGCCCATCACCGCGGCCGCGCCCAGCGCCCGGTCGATCCGCCACTTGCCGCGGCGCTTGGACTCGCTCATGACGGCCACGAGCCAGCGCCGCGGCCGGCCGCCCTCCGGCCGCGCCGGAGCCGGGAAGGCCGGAGCCGGGAAGGGGGCCGGGGCCGGGGCGGGCCCGGGGCCCTGCGCCGAGGGAAGGTCGGAGGTGAGGACGGCGAGGTCGGCGTGGGTGACGGCGGTGTAGGCGGCCTCGGTGCGCTCGGTCAGCTCTCCGAGGGTGAGCCGTCCCTCGACGGAGGCGACGCGGAGCAGCTCGACCGCGGCCTCCCGCTCGGCGTCGGAGACTCGCATCGCACCCGGATCACTCATGAATCACAACATATCGCGATACAGGCGGTCCGTGGATCCCTCTCCAGCAGGAGAACCCGTCCGGCGCCTATCATCCGGAGGATGTACGCAGAACTTCTGGAAGCGGTGACCGGGAACGACGCCGAGGAGGTCGGGCGCCTGCTCCGGGACGGCGCCTCCCCCGACCCGGACGGCGCCGACGAGACGACGGCCCTGTACCGGGCCGCGACCGGCGGCCACGTGGAGATCGTACGGGCGCTGCTGGCCGCGGGGGCCGACCCGAACCGGATCGGCGGCGGCGAGGACGAGGGCCTGCCGCTGTGCGGCGCCGCCTCCTGGGGCCGCACCGAGACCGTGGAGGCGCTGCTGGCCGCGGGGGCCGACCCCGGCCGCAGGGAGAGCCACGGCTGGACCGCCCTGCTGTGGGCCGCGGCCGGCGGCCACGCCGGGACCGTCCGGGCCCTGCTGACGGCCGGTGCCTCCGCCGAGGACGCCAACGACGGCGGGGAGACCGCGCTGACCCTGGCCACCCGGCGCGGCGCGCTCGGCGTGGTGCGCCTCCTGCTGGACGCCGGGGCCGACCCCACCCGGGCCGACGGCGAGGGCGACACGCCCCTGTCCATCGCCTACGACTGGCTCGGCACCCACCTGGAGAGCGCGCTGCTGGAGCAGCTCGCCGAGCGGGCGCCCGAGGACGCGGACTTCACGGTGAGCCGCGCCCGCGCCGAGGACGGCACCGACCTGGTCACCGTCACGGCGCTGCGGCCGGACGGCGGGGCCTCCGAGATCGTGTGCCAGCGCGGCCACGCGGCCGTCGCGACCCTCCTGGAGGACGCGACCGATGAGCGCGCGCCGTTCGGGGACCTGGTCGAGCGGGCGCTGCCGTACCGGGACCTCGACGAGGAGGCCGAGACCTGGTGGACGGTGGCCGACTCGCTGGGCGGGCGGGCCGACGAGGAGACGTTCGAGGCGGCGGCGGAGCTGTGCGTGAGCGAGGACCCGCGCAGGCGGGAGTTCGCCGCCGACGTGCTGTCCCAGCTCGGCGCCCACAGGGACCACGGGTCCTCCCCGGCGGGGACGGACGCGGACGGAGACGGTGACGGGGACGACCGGCCGTTCCTGGAGCGGACGCTGGCGATCCTGCGGCGGATGGCCGTGACCGAGGGCGACGAGCGGGTGCTGCGCTCGGTGCTCGGCGCGCTCGGCGGCCAGGCCGACCCGCGTGCCCTGCCCGAGGTGCTGTCGATCATCACCGCGGAGGGCTGGACCCGTACCCAGGCCGACCCGGCCGCGCTGGCCGCCGTCCTGCCGCCGGGCCACGCCGAGGGGCTGGAACTGCTCGTCTCGATGACCGGGGACCCCGACGAGGAGGTGCGCCACTGGGCCTCCACGGGCCTGGCCGGTCTGGCGGAGCACCGTGAGGAGGTCCGCGCCGCGCTCGCCGCCCGGGGGCTCTGAGTCGCACGAGGACCTCCGGTCGCTCGGGAGGCGGGAGGCGGGAGGCGGGAGGCGGGAGGACCGGGCGGAGGCACCGCGAGGAGGTCCGCGCCGCACCGGCCGCGCGAGGGCTTTGAGATGATGCCGGGACCCGGCGAAAGGGCCGGTCCGGCATCCTCGGAGGCACCCGTGACCCCTGACGCGACCCACGAGGTCTTCAACCAGGCACCCCCGTTCACCGGCCACGACGTCTCGGCCGACCCGGCGCTCCTCGAAGGCGTGACGCGCGAGGGCGCCGGCTGGGCCGCGGGCGGGCTGGGCCGGCTCGGCGTGCTCGCCGGCTCCGAGGAGGCCGCCGAGTGGGGACGGCTGGCCAACGAGCACCCGCCGGTGCTGCGCACGCACGACCGCTACGGCAACCGGATCGACGAGGTGGAGTTCCATCCCGCCTGGCACGAGCTGATGACGGTCGCCGTGGAGAACGGCCTGCACGCCGCCCCGTGGGCCGACGCCCGGCCCGGCTCCCACGTGGCCCGCGCCGCCGGGTTCTACGTCTGGAGCCAGGCCGAGGCCGGGCACGGCTGCCCGATCTCCATGACCTACGCCGCGGTCCCGGCGCTGCGCCACTCCCCCGCTCTGGCCGCCGAGTGGGAGCCCCTGCTGGCCTCGGGCCACTACGACTTCGGGCTGCGCCCGCCGCTCGGCAAGCGCGGCGTGCTCGCCGGGATGGGCATGACCGAGAAGCAGGGCGGCTCCGACGTGCGCGCCGGCACCACCCGCGCCGAACCCCTGGGCAACGGCTCCTACGCCCTGACCGGGCACAAGTGGTTCAACTCCGCCCCGATGTGCGACGCGTTCCTCGTCCTGGCCCAGGCGCCCGGCGGGCTGACGTGCTTCCTGCTGCCCCGCGTGCTGCCCGACGGCGCCCGCAACGCCATGCGGCTGATGCGGCTGAAGGACAAGCTGGGCAACAGGTCCAACGCCAGCGCCGAGGTGGAGTACCACCGCGCGCTCGCCTGGCCGGTCGGCGAGGAGGGGCGGGGCGTGCGGACCATCCTGGAGATGGT
This sequence comes from Streptosporangium sp. NPDC048047, assembly GCF_040653115.1. Taxonomy (NCBI): domain Bacteria; kingdom Bacillati; phylum Actinomycetota; class Actinomycetes; order Streptosporangiales; family Streptosporangiaceae; genus Streptosporangium; species Streptosporangium sp. NPDC048047. The sequence goes on from NZ_JBEZNH010000003.1 coordinate 212,690, forward strand.
CAACATGACCAGGCTCGACTGCGTGATCGGCTCGGCGGCCGGCATGCGGTACGGCGTGACCCGGGCCGTGCACCACACCGCGCACCGCGCCGCGTTCGGCCGGAGGCTGGCCGACCAGCCGCTGATGCGCAACGTCCTGGCCGACCTGGCGCTGGAGTCGGAGGCCGCGACCACGCTGATGACCCGGCTGGCCGGCGCCACCGACCGGGCGGTGGCCGGGGACGCCGCCGAGGCGGCGCTGCGCCGTACGGCGCTGGCGGCCGGGAAGTACTGGGTCTGCAAGCGCGGCCCGGCGCACGCGGCCGAGGCGATGGAGTGCCTGGGCGGCAACGGCTACGTCGAGGAGTCGCAGATGCCCCGGCTGTTCCGCGAGTCGCCGCTGAACGGCATCTGGGAGGGTTCGGGGAACGTGGCCGCGCTGGACGTGCTGCGTGCCCTGCGGCGCGAGCCGGACGCCCTGGACGCCTTCCTGGCCGAGGTGGCGCTCGCCGCCGGGGCCGACCGGCGCCTGGACGAGGCGGCCGGGCGGCTGGGCAAGACCCTCGCCGACCCGGACGGGGCGGAGCTGCGCGCCCGCGCCGTCGCCGAGGACATGGCGCTGGTGCTGCAGGGCTCGCTGCTGGTGCGGCACGCGCCCGCGGCCGTCGCCGACGCCTTCTGCGCCTCGCGTCTCGCGGGCGAGGGGGGCCGGGCGTTCGGCACGCTCCCGGCGGGCCTGGACCTGGACGCGATCATCGACCGCGCCGCCGTACGGCCCGCGGCTCCCCCGGCCGGGAACTCCCGCGGCTGAGGCGAGGGGCGACGTCGTGCCCGCCGGTCACCACCTGCCCGGCCAGGCGCCGTCCGATGCCGATGGCCGTGATCGCGGGTTTCATCGGCGTCCTTCCCCGGCGAAGGCGGCGTGGTGATCCATCGCCCAGGCGGCGTACGTCCGTGCCGGCCGGCCCAGCAGCCGCCGTACGGTGCCGGTGGTGGGTCCGGCCTCGCGGGCGTAGTCGGCCAGCGAGCCGAGCAGCCGGTCGGGCACCTCTTCGGGCAGGCCGGCGGCGAGCATGCCGCGACGCACCTCCTCAGGTGCGGTCTCGACGAACGACAGTGCCCGGCCGAGCGCCACCCCGATCGCGGCCGTCTTCTCCGGCTGGCTCAGCGACTGCTCGCCGGTGAGCAGGTACGTCTGGCCGGCGTGCCGCGGGTGGGTCAGGGCGAGAGCGGCCACCGCCGCGATGTCGCGCTCGTCGACGGTCGAGGTCCTCGCCTGCGGGTACGCCCCCCGCACCGCTCCGGTCGCCCGGATCTGTCCGGCCCAGGCCAGGGTGTTGGCGGCGAAATCGGCGCAGCGCAGGATCGTCCAGTCCAGGCCGCACGCCCTGACGATGTCCTCGGCCTCCTGGAACTCCCGCCGGAAGCGCGCCTGCCCCGCCGGGTACCGCACGGTCACGGCGGACAGCACCACGACCCTTCTCGCGCCCGCCTCCCGGGCGTGGGCCAGGACGCCGGAGACGGCGGCTCCGACGGCACGCGGGCTGAGCAGGACGGCCTCCACGCCGTCGATGGCGGCGATCTCGGCGGGATGGACGAGCCGGGTGCCCGCCGGGAGGCCGGCGTGCGGGTCGCGGGTGACGGCCGCGACATTCGCCCCTCCCTCGACCAGCAGCCGGACGACCTCCCGGCCGACGACCCCGGTGGCTCCGGTGATCAGGATCACGGCAGTCTCCTTTTGAAGTCATATAATACGAAACTCATAATATATGGATCGGGTACTGATACACCATGGATCACCTGGAGTCCGGAGACCGGCGCATTCACCGGCGGCTCACCGGCCAGATCAAGGACGCCCTTCGCGACCTGAACAACCGGCTGTCGATGCTCAACCGCCAGGTCGGCGTCCACCTCTCCCTCAAAGACATCGACATGGACTGTCTCGACCTGATCAGCCGGCACGGGCCGCTGAGTCCGAGCGCCCTGGCCCGCCGGGCCAGGCTGCATCCGGCCACCGTGACCGGGATCCTCGACCGGCTGGAGCATGCCGGTTGGATCGCCCGTGAACGCGACCCCGCGGACCGGCGCGCCGTCACCGTCCGGGCGCTGCCCGACCGCGGGAGGGAGATGCACCGGCTGTTCGCCGGCATGAACTCGGCGATGGACTCGATCTGCGCCGAATACGACGAACGGCAACTCAAGCTGCTCGCCGATTTCCTCCGCAAGGCCGCCGACGCCGGGCTTACCGCGACCCGGGACCTCGCGGCCGACACCTCCTCCGGCGACTCCGGCGCTCCCGGCGCTCCCGGCGCTCCCGGCGCCCGATCCTGAGCCGGGCGGGCGCCGGTCCCCGCGAGGGACGGGGCCGGATTTCCGGGGGCGGCGGGGCCCGGTCGCCCCCGCGGCGCGGAGTAGGGTCGATCGGGTAGCACCCATGATCGAAAGGACTATCGCCATGGCGACGACACGTACCGCGACCACGCAGTGGAAGGGCGCCCTCCTCGACGGTTCGGGCACCGTCTCGCTCGACACCTCGGGCGTGGGCACGTTCGACGTGTCCTGGCCCTCCCGGGCCGAGCAGGCGAACGGCAAGACCTCGCCCGAGGAGCTGATCGCGGCGGCGCACTCCGCCTGCTTCTCGATGGCCCTGTCGCACGGCCTGGCGCAGGCGGGCACCCCGCCGCAGACGGTCGCCACCAAGGCCGACGTGACCTTCCAGCCCGGCGAGGGCATCACCGGCATCGTCCTGTCGGTCCGCGCCCAGGTGCCTGGGCTGTCGGCCGAGGAGTTCCGGACCGCCGCCGAGACCGCCAAGGCGAACTGCCCGGTGAGCAAGGCCCTGGCGGGGACGACCATCACCCTCGACGCCGAGCTGGTGGACTGACCGCCGTCCCGCCCGGTCCGTCCTGTCCGCCCGCGTCCCGCCGCCCGGTTCCTTGCGGGCGGCGGGACGCGGGCGGGCGCATAGACTCTGCCGGAAGCTCTCCGGCGGCGCGCCGCGCGGGGGATCGGGCGCCCAGGGTCGTGCCCCCGGTCCCCGCGGCCCGGCCGGGGCCCGCCGCCCACCGGGGTGAGGAACGGGCGGCCGGGGAGCCCCCCGTGGGCGCGGCGCCGCCGCCGAGGACGGGCCACGACGGCGTGGCCGTCCGCCTCCCCTCATGCCCCTCTCGTGGCGCGAATGGGACACGGGTCCGTGGCACCCTGCACACGAGGGTGTGATTGGAGGAGAATAGGGCTACATGCGCGAAATATGGCCGGGAGAGCCGTACCCCCTCGGTGCCACCTGGGACGGTGCGGGGACCAACTTCTCCCTGTTCTCCGAGGTGGCCGAGCGGGTAGAGCTGTGCCTCTTCGACGACGACGGCCGCGAGGAGCGGATCGACCTCCCCGAGGCCGACGGTTTCGTCTGGCACGGCTATCTCCCGGGCGTCATGCCCGGACAGCGGTACGGCTACCGCGTCCACGGCCCCTACGAGCCCTCCCAGGGGCACCGCTGCAACCCCGCCAAGCTGCTCATCGACCCCTACGCCAAGGCCGTCGACGGCGAGGTCGAGTGGAACGAGGCCCTGTTCGCCTACGCCTTCACCGACCCGTCCGCGCGCAACGACGACGACAGCGCCCCGTTCATGCCGAAGAACGTGGTGGTCAACCCGTTCTTCGACTGGGGCGACGACCGGCTGCCCCGCACGCCGTACCACCAGACCGTGATCTACGAGGCGCACGTGCGCGGGCTGACGATGTGCCATCCGGCCGTCCCGGCCGAGCAGCGCGGCACCTACGCCGGGATCGCCCACCCCGCGGTCGTCGAGCACCTGCGGAGCCTGGGCGTCACCGCGGTCGAGCTGATGCCGGTGCACCAGTTCGTGCCCGAGCACGCCATGGTCGCCCGGGGCCTGACGAACTACTGGGGCTACAACACCATCGCCTACCTCGCCCCGCACGCCGCCTACGCCTGCTCGGGCCGGCGCGGCGAGCAGGTGATGGAGTTCAAGGCGATGGTGCGGTCGCTGCACGAGGCGGGGATCGAGGTCATCCTCGACGTGGTCTACAACCACACCGCCGAGGGCGACCACATGGGCCCCACCCTGGGCTTCCGGGGCATCGACAACTCCGCCTACTACCGGCTGCACGACGGCGACCGGCGCTACCACCTCGACTACACCGGCTGCGGCAACTCCCTCAACGTCCGCTCGCCGCACGCGCTGCAGCTCATCATGGACTCGCTGCGCTACTGGGTGCTGGAGATGCACGTGGACGGCTTCCGGTTCGACCTGGCCGCCGCCCTGGCCCGGGAGCTGCACGACGTCGACCGGCTGAGCGCGTTCTTCGACCTGATCCAGCAGGACCCGGTGATCTCCCAGGTGAAGCTGATCGCCGAGCCGTGGGACGTCGGCCCCGGCGGCTACCAGGTCGGCAACTTCCCGCCGCTGTGGACGGAGTGGAACGGCAAGTACCGCGACACCGTACGCGACTTCTGGCGGGGCAACGGATCGGCGCTGCCGGAGTTCGCCTCCCGGCTGACCGGCTCGGCCGACCTGTACGCCTCCTCCGGGCGCCGCCCGGTGGCCTCCATCAACTTCGTCACCTGCCACGACGGGTTCACCCTGAACGACCTGGTCTCCTACGACCGCAAGCACAACGAGGCCAACGCCGAGAACAACCGCGACGGCACCGACGACAACCGGTCGTGGAACTGCGGCGCCGAGGGGCCGGTGGACGACGAGGGGATCAACCGCCTGCGCCGCCGCCAGCGCCGTAACCTCCTGACCACCCTGTTCGTCTCGCAGGGGGTGCCGATGCTCTCCGCCGGAGACGAGTTCGGCCGCACGCAGGGCGGCAACAACAACGCCTACTGCCAGGACAACGAGGTCTCCTGGGTCGACTGGTCGCTCGCCGGGCGCGAGCGCGACCTGCTGGAGTTCGTCCGGAGCCTGTCGCAGTTGCGGAGCGAGCACCCCGTCCTCCAGCGGCGCCGGTTCTTCCATGGCCGCCGGGCCGACGACGGCACGCGCGACATCGTCTGGTTCACCCCGTCGGGCGAGGAGATGACGGCCTCCGACTGGCACACCGGCTACGCCAAGTCGCTCGCGGTCTTCCTGAACGGCGACGCCATCACCGAGCCGGGCCCGCGCGGCGAGCGGATCACCGACGACTCGTTCCTGCTGCTGGTCAACGCCCACCACGAGGACATGACGTTCACCGTCCCCGGGGGGCGGTACGGGGCGCGGTGGGAGTCGGTGCTGGACACCGCCGAGGAGCGGCCCGGCGGGTCGGCCGGGGAGTCCTGGCCGGCCGACGCCAAGGTCGCGGTGACCTCGCGCTCGGTGCGGGTCCTGCGCCACCGCCGGGACCCGGAGGGTGTGCCAGGGTAGGGGGATGCGCCTCATCCATCCCGTCCCCGGTGGGGACGCCGGGCTCCGCGAGCCCCGCGAGCCCGGCCTCACGGAGCTCGCGGAGCTCTACGCCTACCCCGGCGACCGGTGGCTCCGGCTCAACATGGTGGCCAGCGCCGACGGCGGGACCTGGCTGGACGGGCTGTCCGGCGGGTTGTCCGGCCGGGGTGACCGGAAGGTCTTCGGGGTGCTGCGCGGGCTGGCCGACGTCGTCCTGGCCGGGGCGGCGACCGTGCGGGCCGAGGGGTACGGCCCGGCGAAGCCCAGGAGGTCGTGGGAGGCGCTGCGCGCGGGCCGTACGGCCGCCCCGCCGATCGCGGTGGTCACCGCGAGCCTGGAGCTGGACCTGTCGGGCCCGCTGTTCGCCGAGACCGGTCCGGACGCGCGGACCATCGTCGTCACCTGCGAGGCGGCCCCCCGCGGCCGGCGCGAGGAGGCGGCCCGGCACGCCGAGGTGATCGTCGCCGGCCGGGAGCGGGTGGACCTCGCCCTGGCGGTCGGGGAGCTGGGCGAGCGCGGCCTGGGGCGGGTGCTGTGCGAGGGCGGGGCGAGGCTCAACGCCCAGCTCGCCGCGGCCGGCCTGGTGGACGAGCTGTGCCTGACGGTGAGCCCGCTGATGATCGGCGGGGACGCCGCCCGGATCCTCCACGGCCCGGCCTCGTCGACCCGGCTGCGCCTGGCCCACGTCCTGGAGGACGAGGGGTTCCTGCTCACCCGGTACGTCAGGGAGGGCTGAGGGGCCGCGTCCCGGGCGCCGTGCCGTTGGCCGCCGGACCCCGGCGGGCGGCGGGCTCCCGCGTACGGCGGGCCCCCGCAGGTGCCGGACCCCGTGGACGGCGGGCTCCCGCGGACGCCGGACTCCCGTGGACAGTGGGTGAAATAAGCGATATATCTCGCTCCATGGAGAAGAGATCATCCACCGGTGACGAGCTGCGCGCCGCCGTCGAGGCCCGCCGGGAGCTGGGTCCCGAGTACGAGGACTCCCTCATCGAGGGATTCCTGGACAAGATGGGCCAGGAGATCGACCGGCGGGTGGAGGAGCAGGTCGCCGCCCGCGTCCCGCAGCGGCAGCCCAAGGCCCCCGGGGTCCGGCCGGGCGTGGACGCCGGGCAGCGCCTGGCCCTGGCGATCGTCTCCATCGTGCTCGGCGTCGGCAGCACGGTCGCCTTCGCCGTCACCGGCGCGAACGGAGGTCCGATGATCCTCGTCTGGATCGGGATCGTCGTCGTGAACATCGCCTTCGCCGCAGGCTCCCGCCGCTGACCCTCTCCCCGGGACTCCCCCGGGACTTCCCCCTGACTCCCCCGTGCTCCCCATGCCCCCTCAGAGCACGTCGGTGGACAGGCCCGCCACCCGGAGGTAGGTCCGGCGGGCCTCCTCCCCGAAGTACGGTGACACCGACCGGTCGTAGCGGCCGTTCCCGTTGGCGTCCTCGAAGGCCGAGACGACGCCGCTGACGTATCCCGTCTTGCGGTCCGGCTCGTACCGGATGATCAGCGGACCGCCGTCGGCGCCGGGGGTCATCGGACACCCCAGCGCCTGTTCGGCGCCCCTGGACGCTTTCAAGGGAGGGGTGCGGAAGCACCGGAAAGGGATGTCACCCGTGCGGGAGGGCGCCCCGTCGGGATGGGCCCCCTCCGGGTAGCCGAAGACATCGGCCTTCTCGCGACCTGATCCGTTCCACGCCAGCCCCTGCGCCCCGACGGCCTCGGCCAGACGCTTGCCGCCCGCGCCGTAGACGGTGACGAACGCGTAGTCGTGACCGCGGTCGCCGAAGGCCACGAACTTCGGGTGGACGGCCGCGGAGGAGCCCGGGTAGATCCCGAAGAGGGCCTTGCCCCGGTGGTAGGCCGGCACGAAGACCAGCGAGGCGACGGCCGCGCGCCGCTTCGGGTCGTAGAGGCAGTGCCCCGCGGTCACCAGGAGGTTGCCGGCCTCGGAGTTCACCGAGGTGGCCGAACACCAGTGGCGGCGCTCCCCTGCCCGGAAGAACACCTTGCCGACCGTCTGGGGGGTGTACGCCCCGATGTGGCTGGGCTTCTCCTCCCCTCGCAACGGCTCCAGATCGTACGGGGAGACCGTGGCGGGGTCACCCACGTCCACCGCTTCGGCGCCGCTCCCCCGCGACCCGGATCCGGCGGCGCCCTCGTACGGCACGGCCGCCTCCAGCGCCTCCGGCGTCCACTCCGCCACGACCTCCCCGGCGGCCTGCCGGGAGCCCGCCAGGGTGATCAGGGAGGAGGACGCGGCGGCCCCGTCGTCTCCCTGCGAGTCGTCGGCGGGCCGGCTGTTCACGTACAGGAAGACCGCGCCCGCCACCGAGGCGGCGAGGACCGCCGCGGCCGGCAGGCGGAGCGGTGCGGCCTTCCCGCCGGACACGGTCCTTCGGAGGCTCCGGCGGAGGGAAGGGCTCGACGGCTCCGTCTCCGGCTCCCCGGGTCCGTCCCAGGCGGGTTCCTCCTGGATGGGTACGCCCTGAATGGGTTCCTCCGGGAGCCGGTCCGCGGCCGGATCGCCGCCGACGAGGGCCATCAGCAGTTCCCGGGCGGAGGGCCTGGCGGCCGGGTCCTTGTCCAGGCAGCGGGCGATCAGCGGCCGGAGGTCCGCGGGGAGCGCCGAGAGATCCGGGTCCGCCTGCAGGATCCGGTACATCACCGCGGGGAAGTCGCGGCCGAAGGGGGGCCGTCCCGTGGCCGCGTAGACCATCGTCCCGGCCCAGCCGAAGACGTCCGACGCGGCGCCGACGTCGCCGCCGGAGAGCTGTTCGGGCGACATGTAGGCGGGGGTGCCGATCCCCCCGGTGGTCGACGCCGCGGAGTCCAGGGCGCGCGCGATGCCGAAGTCGATCACCTGCGGGCCGCCGGGGCCGATGAGGACGTTGCCGGGCTTGAAGTCACGGTGGACGACTCCGGCGCGGTGGATGGCGGCCAGCGCGGCGGCCGTGCTCACCGCCAGACGGTGCAGCGCCCCGGCGCCGTAGGGCCCCTCCCCCTCGACGATCTCCGCCAGGGAGGGACCGTCGACGTACTCGCTGACCACGTAGGGCCGCTCGTGGTCGACCGCCGCGTCCAGCACCCTGACCGTGCTGAACTCCGCGACGCTGCCCGCCGTCCGGACCTCCCGGAGGAAACGTTCCACCGCGCGGGGGTCGGCGACCTTCTCCGGGTGGATCGCCTTGACCGCCACCCGCTCGCCCGAGGACGTCTCGGCGAGGTAGACCACGCCCTGCCCGCCCTGCCCGATGCACCCGAGCAGGCGGTAGCCGCCCAGATGGCTGGGATCCCCAGCGCGTAAGGGCCGGATCGTTGGCATGCGGTCTCCCCCGGGAACCGAATGGATCGATCCCGCAGACCATAGCAAAAGCCGCGATCATCGATTCCGGCACCGGAGAACACGCCGTTCCCGTCCGGTCACCCCGGATCACGAGAGAGGGGGTCGGGCGGCCCGTCCCGGAGTCACCTCGGCGGCGGGACCGGGCTCTCGACGGGGCGGACCGCGCGACCACCCGCCCGCTCACCGGCCCGGACGCTGGCGCGTCGTCCGGCCGACGGCCACCTGGTCGTCCTGTTGGCCCATGGACGGCCCGACGGGTGGTCTGACCCCTCAGCGGGAGGGAGAACCCTCCACATCTGCTAAGACGCAAAACCCGACATAAATGGATGCTTCATCACAAAGATTTTTTTCCCGGCATTCCGGACGCGCAGTCCCGGCAGGCACGTGGTCCCGGCGGGAACACCCGCCGCATAGGCTGGGGGGATGGACAAGGTGGTCAAGAGCGACGCCGAGTGGCGCGCCCAGCTCTCTCCCGAGGAGTACCAGGTGCTCCGCCAGGCAGGCACCGAGCGCCCCTTCACCGGGGAGTACGTCGACACCAAGACCGTGGGCGTCTACAGCTGCCGGGCCTGCGGCACCGAGCTGTTCCGGTCCGACACCAAGTTCGAGAGCCACTGCGGCTGGCCGAGCTTCTACGAGCCGTCGAAGTCGGACGCGGTGACCCTCATCGAGGACCGCTCGCTCGGCATGGTCCGGGTCGAGGTCCGGTGCGCCACCTGCGACTCGCACCTCGGGCACGTCTTCCACGGCGAGGGGTACGGCACCCCCACCGACGACCGCTACTGCATCAACTCCGTGTCACTGCGACTGGAGCCGGCCGACGGCTGACGGCCCCGGCCTCGCACGGGCGGCCCCGCCGGAGTGGGCACCCCTCCCGGCCGGGCCCGCCCCGGCCGCACCCCCGGTACGGCGAAGCCCCGCGAGGCGGGGCCTAGGTTCTGTGGTGTGGGTCCTCGCCACGGCGCGGATCCACGAAACAGAACTCAGCCGCCGGGCTTGGGATAGGTGACGCGGCAGTCGGAGTCACCGGGGCCCAGGATGTTGGCCAGGACGGGATTGCCGTTCTCACCGAACCTCGCCTGCACGAAGACGACGGGGTTCACCGAGCCGAGCTCCCCCACGAGATAGTCGAGACCGGTCTCGCACAGCTTGATCGCCTGCTTGGAGTTGTCCGCAGAGTCCGGCAGGTCGGTGTATATCCGCAGGTAGCCGCCGACGACGCGGATGTCCTTGACCCGCTTCGTCGCCTTGTGCGCCGCGAAGTAGGCGAACGCCCTCGGATCGCTGTGCTTGGACGGCCCGTCCGCCTTGGCCGCGTCGCCGGACCCATGGCCGCTGCCCGCCTTGCCGCCGGGCAGCACGCCCACCGCCCTGCCGTCCCCGGCGCCCTGCTGCGGCGCGGCCAGAAGGTGCTTCTGCGCCTCCGGGACGGGCGGCGGGTCCGCGGCGAGCATCGAGCGGCCCAGCGCCAGGACCGCGACCGCCAGCGCGGTCGCGCCGACCGAGACCTCCAGGACCCGCGGCCGGGCCCTTCTTCTGCGGCGCCCGCCCCCGCGCCCCGTGGACCGTGCCAGACCCGCGCCCGTGTTCACCTTCGGCCTCACCATGACCTCCGGAGGATGCCCCGGCCTTCAGGCCGGGGAGGAATCCGGACCCCGTCAGGGACGGCCCGCCGAAGGCGGGACGGCCTGCTGGAGGATGTGCAGCACCTGCGCGTGCAGGGATCGGTGTTCATGTTCGGCCAGCTCCTTGAGCCGCGCGTGGAAGTCGTCGGGAAGTCGCAGTGTGATCTGTTTCATGACATCAGAATACCCGCAGCGAGCCGCCTTCATAATGGTAGAATGATGTCATGTCCCGCTACCGGCTCTCCCCGACGCCCGCCCAGGAAGCGGCGCTGGCGGAGCACTGCGGGCACGCCCGGTTCGTGTGGAACCTCGCCGTGGAACAGCACGCGCACTGGAAGCCGGGACGCACGTCCGCGCCGGGCTTCGCTGAACAGTGCCGCCAGCTCACCGAGGCACGCACCGAGTTCGCGTGGCTGCGCGGCGGGTCGATCATCGTGCAGCAGCAGGCCCTCAAAGACTTCGCCCAGGCCATGAGCAACTTCTTCAGCAAGACCCACAAGCGGCCGACGTGGCGCAAGCGCGGCCGGGGCGAGGGATTCCGGATCGTCGCGGTCAAGGCCGGAGACGTCCGCCGCCTCTCGCGCAACGCGGGCGAGGTGAAGGTCCCCAAGGTCGGCTGGGTGCGGTTCCGCTGGTCGCGCCTCGTCCCCGACGGCGTGAAGTCCTACCGCATCACCCGCGACCGGGCCGGCCGCTGGCACGTGGCGTTCGCCGCCATCCCCACCCCGGTCCCCGCACCCGGCACCGGCGAGATCGTCGGCGTCGACCGGGGCGTCACCGTCTCGGCCGCCCTGTCCACCGGGGAGATGCTGCGCGTCCCCGGCCTGCGGAAGGCCGAGAAGAGCCGTCTGCTGCGGCTTCAGCGCAAGGTCTCGCGCGCCAAGCGCGGGTCGAACCGGCGCGTCAAGGTCAAGCAGGCGATAGCCACGCTGAAGGCGCGCGAGACCGACCGGCGTAAGGACTGGGCCGAGAAGACCAGCACCGATCTGGCCCGCCGGTTCGACGTGATCGCCGTCGAAGACCTGAAGGTCCGCACCATGACCAGGGCGGCCAGGGGCACGATCGAAGCACCTGGCCGCAACGTCCGCCAGAAGGCGGGCCTGAACCGGGGCATCCTCGCCGCCGGGTGGGGCCGGCTCGTGACCCGGCTGGAGCACAAGGCTCCGGGCCGCGTCCAGAGAATCGACCCGCGTTACACGTCGCAGACCTGCAACGCCTGCAAGCACACCGCCCGGGAGAGCCGCGAGAGCCAAGCCCTCTTCCGATGCGTCGCCTGCGGGCACCAGGCCAACGCCGACGTCAACGCGGCGCGCAACATCAAAGACACCGCCGCAGGGCATGCGGTGGCTGCACGGGGAGGCCCGCCGCTGGGCGCGCTCGTGAACCGTGAACCTCAACCCGACCTCCCCCCAGCGGCGTAGGAACGGTTGGAATCCCCCGCCTTCAGGCGGAGGAGGATGTCAAATAGACAGGTGTTTTCCCCGAGTATGACAACGCCCGGGGAACTAATCGAGCGTTTCACCGGATTCGCCGGCGCGGCCTACGGCAGCGCCGCCACCAGCTCGCCGACGGGCTTGCGGATGCCGGTGTAGAAGGGGATCTCCACCCGGGTGTGCCTGCGGGCCTCGGCGCCGCGCAGGGTGCGCATCAGGTCGACGATGCGGTGCAGGTCGTCGGCCTCGAAGGCGAGCATCCACTCGTAGTCGTTCAGCGAGAAGCAGGAGACGGTGTTGGCCCGCACGTCGGGGTAGTCGCGGGCCATCCGGCCGTGCTCGGCGAGCATGCGGCGCCGGTCGGCGTCGTCCAGGAGGTACCACTCCAGGGAACGGACGAACGGGTAGACGCTCACGTACCCGCGGGGCTCCTCCTCGGCGAGGAACGCCGGGATGTGCGACTTGTTGAACTCCGCCGGGCGGTGCAGCGCCATGACCGACCAGACCGGCTCGGTCAGCTCCCCCAGCGCGGTGCGGCGGAAGCGCGAGTAGGTCTCCTGCAGGTCCTCCGGGGTCGGCGCGTGCCACCAGAACATGAAGTCGGCGTCGGCCCGGAAGCCCGCCACGTCGTACAGGCCGCGGGTGACCACGTCCTTCTCCGCCGCCTGCGCCAGGAGGGCCTCGACCTCCTCGGCCATGCCCTCTCGTCCGGTCGCCGGGCAGCGCTCACGCATCCTGAACACCGACCACATCGTGTAGCGGATCACCTGGTTCAGGTCGCGCGCCTTGGGCCTCGGGTTCCCGTCCGTCGTCCTCACCCCTCCGGGAGCCCCGCGGGGCTCCGTCGTCCTCGTCGTTCCCGACGTGTTCTTCGTGTGCGTCGTGTTCGTGTTCGTCGTGCCGGCCGTCTCGGGCCGCCCGGTCAGCGTGCCTTCGACGACTCCTTCCGCCATTCTCCCGTGGGGTCCAGGTGGTCCAGGATCCGGGCCGCCGCCGTACGGGCGGTGGAGACGACGGCCGGGATGCCGACGCCGTCGTAGGCGGCGCCGCACAGCGCCAGGCCGGGCCGGTCGGCGACGGCCGCGCGGATGCGGGCGACCCGGTCGAGGTGGCCCACCTCGTACTGCGGCAGGGAGCCGCCCCAGCGGGTCACCCGGGAGTCGAGCGGCAGCCCGCGCACGCCCATGACCTCGGCCATCTCGGCCGTCGCCAAGGCCACCAGCTCGGTGTCGTCACGTTGGAGCACCGCCTCCTCGCCCAGGCGGCCGATCGAGCAGCGCAGCAGGACGAGCCCGGAGGCGGTCTCGGTCAGGTGCGGCCACTTGACGGAGCTGAACGTGACGGCCTTGACCGGGCGGCGGTCGGCCGCCGGGACGAGGTAGCCGCTCCCCTCGGGCAGCCGGGGGAACGCATCGCGCGGGTAGGCCAGGCTGACGATGGCCATGCTCGCGTACTCGATCCGGGCCAGCTCGGCCGCGGCCGCCGGGACCTCCTCCGCCAGCAGGCGGCTCGCCGGGGTGGCCGGGACGGCGAGGACCACGGCGTCGGCCTCGACGACCTCCGGCGCGGGCACCGGTCCGGTCACCAGCCGCCAGCCGTCCCCGGTGCGCCGCAGTTCCCGCACGGTGACTCCGGTCCGCACCCGCGCCCCGGAGGCGGCGGCGACCGCCGCGGGCAGGCTGCCCATCCCCTCTCGCAGGGAGGTGAAGACGGGCCCGGCGTCTTTCGGCGCCTCGGCGGCGATGTGGCGGGCGGCGTTGAGCAGCGACCGCTCCGAGCGGGCCGCCATGGCGATCTTCGGCATCGTCGCGTCCAGCGAGAGCCGTTCGACCCGGCCCGCGTAGACGCCGCCGAGCAGCGGCTCGACCAGGCGGTCGACCACCTCGGCGCCCATCCGGGCGCGGATGTAGGCGGCCACCGACACGTCGGTGTCGATGAGCGTGGCGGGCAGCACGAGGTCCAGCGGCACGCGCGCGAGGCCGCCGGGCGACAGGATGCCCGACCCGGCGAGCGCCCCCAGGTCGGAGGGGACGCCCATGACCTGCCCGGCGGGCAGCGGCCGGGGTGTGCCGCGGGTGAGGATGGCGCCCTGGGTGGTGCCGGGCGTCCGCAGCTCATCGCCCAGGCCGGCCAGCCGTGCCAGCTCCTTGCCCTCGGGCCGCCGGGCGAGCATCGCCTCGGCCCCGACGTCCACCTGGACCCCGGCGACCTCGGCGGTCAGGAGCTTGCCGCCGGCCCGCGGGGCGGCGTCGAGCACCGTCACCTCGACGCGGTCCCCGGCCCGCCCGAGATGCCACGCCGCGGCCAGCCCCGCGATCCCCCCGCCGACGACCACCACGTGGTGACGCTTGCGTTCCATGGATGTCGACCGTATCGCCCGCCGCGCGCGCCCCGGCATCCGCCACCCCCGTGATCGCGCGGCGCGGAGAACGTGATGCCATCGTGACCGCGTGTACTCAACCCCGCCGGACAAACCTCCGTCAATCAGGACATGAATAGATTCCGGTACGGCTTACGGCCGGCGATCGCGCTGGCGGCCGCGGTGTTGGCTCTGACCGCGTGCGCCGGCGGCGAGAGCGCCCAGATGGACTCGACGTCGGGCGAGGCCGCGCCCGCCGCGCCACAGGCCGTCTCAGCGGACCAGGCCGGCGCCGACTCGGCGGCCTCCGGGGGCAGGGCGGAGAGGAGCCGCACGGCCGCCACGGGAGCGCCGGCCGAGCAGGTGAACCCGGTCCCCCAGGACCGGCAGATCGTCTACACCGCCGAGCTGACGGTTCGGGTCAAGGACGTCGCCGCCGCGTCGGACCGGGCGCGCGCGCTCGTCGACACCGCCGGCGGCTACCTCGCCACCGAGCGGTCCGACTCCTCCGGCGGCGACCAGGGCAGCGCGAACCTGGTCTTCAAGATCCCGCCGTCGGCCTACCCCGGAGTGCTGAACCGCCTGGGCAAGGAGCTCGGCGTACGGGAGTCGGTGCAGCAGAACACCGAGGACGTCACCGAGAAGGTGGCCGACGTCGACAGCCGGGTGCGGTCGGCGAAAGCGTCGCTGGACTCGCTGCGCGCCCTGCTGAAGCGGGCGGACAAGATCGGTGAGGTGCTGGAGATCGAGAGGGAGGTCTCCAGCCGCGAGACGGAGCTGGAGGCGCTCCAGGCCCGTCAGCGGTCGCTCGCCGCCAAGACGAGCATGGCGACGCTGACGCTGAACCTGGTCGGCCCCGAGGTCGTGGTCCCCGAGCCGGAGGAGGAGTCGCCGGGCTTCCTCGGAGGTCTGCGGACGGGCTGGCGGAGCTTCGTCGAGGCCCTGAAGATCGGCCTCACCGTGCTGGGCGTGCTGCTGCCCTGGACGATCGCGGCCGGGCTGGTCTGGCTGGTGGTGGTGTTCGTGCTGCGCCGTACCCGCCGCAGCCGTCCGGCCCCGCCTCCCGCGCCGCGGGAGGAGTGGCGGGAGGAGCCGCGGGGGGAGAAGCCCGCGGCCGTCGAGGAGACGTAGGACGGGTCAGCGGGCGGACGTCTCGTGCACGAAGTCGGTGAGGCGGGCGAGCTGGCCGGGGTCGGCGGTGGGCGGCACGCCGTGCCCGAGGTTGAAGACGTGGCCCTCGGCCTTGGCGCCGCGGGCCAGGACGTCGGCGGCGCGGCGCTCGACCACCTCCCAGGGGGCGAACAGGACCGCCGGGTCGAGGTTGCCCTGCAGCGCCCTGCCCGGCCCCACCCGCCGGGCGGCCTCGTCGAGCGGGACCCGCCAGTCGACGCCGACCACGTCGGCGCCGGCCTCGCCGAGCAGGCCGAGCAGCTCGCCGGTGCCGACCCCGAAGTGGATGCGCGGGATGTCCAGGTCGGTCAGGCCCGCGAAGATGCGGCGGGTGTAGGGCATGACGAACTCGCGGTAGTCCTCGGGGGCGACCGCGCCCACCCAGGAGTCGAACAGCTGGACGGCCGAGGCGCCGGCCTCGGCCTGGACGCGCAGGAAGCCGAGGGTGATCCCGGTCAGGCGGTCCATCAGGGCGTGCCACAGCCGCGGCTCGCCGTACATCATCGCCTTGGTGCGGTCGTGGCTCTTGGAGGGGCCGCCCTCGATGAGGTAGGCGGCCAGGGTGAACGGCGCGCCGGCGAAGCCGATGAGCGGGGTGGCGCCCAGCTCGCCGGTCAGCGTCCGGACGGCCTCGGTGACGTAGGGGACGTCGCCGGGCTCCAGCGGGCGCAGCGTCTCGATCGCGGCGGCGTCCCGGATCGGGTCGGCCACCACCGGGCCGACTCCGGGCTTGATGTCGAGGTCGATCCCGATCGCCCTGAGCGGCACCACGATGTCGCTGAAGAAGACGGCCGCGTCCACGCCGTAGCGGCGGACCGGCTGCATCGTGATCTCCACGACGAGGTCCGGGGTGGCGCACGCGGTGAGCATCGGCACCCCCTCGCGCACGGCGTGGTACTCGGGCAGTGCGCGGCCCGCCTGGCGCATGAACCACACAGGGGTGCGGGGGACGGGACGCCGGTGGCAGGCGCGCAGGAACGGGGAGTCGGCAAGCTCGGGATTCACCCTTCCAGGGTGCCATGCCAGGGTCCCGGTCCGTTCACCCAGGCCATCTGCGGGCGATCTAGGGCGAAATCGCCATTTATTCGCTGAGATCATCTATAACAACACCCAGACAGTTTCAAGTCATGATGACGATAGTGTTCGACCTGTTTGGGTTCTTCGTCCCTCAATGGAGAGCCGGTCGGGAACGCCCGGAGAGCGGGTCCGCCGCCCGGACGACACGAAGCGATCATGTTTCCGGGTACAGTTCCTCCCATCGACGAACCTGGCCCGGCCCCCGGCTGTTCCAAATATTCGCCAAGTCACCGCGCGGCACCGATTCCGGCACCACTTTCGGGACACGCCGAGCACGTTGCGGGGAAATGTCGGCGCGACGTGCCAACGTCGGACCACGACCCGACGAAAGGCCTGTGCGATGTCCACGATGTCCATAACGTGGCGTTCACTCGAACACCGCGATGAGCACTGTGCTTCCTGCGCCGGCGACCGGGTTTTCGAGCAACCTCCCTGCCCCGACGGGCACGATCCCGGCGAGTGCCCGGAGTGGGCGTGCGTCGAGTGCGGTCACGCGCTGTTCCTCGCGCCCCGGGCGTTCCCCGGGCCGTCAGGACCCGCCGGGTCCCGCGGCGGCGGGGTCTCCCGCGCCTCCCGTCCGTCGGCGGCGTCGGCTTGATCGCTTCCGATGGCTCCTACACCCACCCCAATGGTCCCCATGCGTTCACTTTCGACCTACGCTTCCGGTATGACCATCGGTGACGCCGCGCCCGCTCCCGCCGCCTTCCGGCGGGCGGCGGCCACGCTGCGCCCCACGGAGGTCAGGCCGGAGATCGAGCTGGAGGACATCCCGGCCCCGCAGCGGCTGGCACCGTACTCGGCCGCCGTCGGCGCGTCCGTCTACCGCGACGACGACGACGAGCTGGCCGTCGGCCGCCTCATCATGCTCTTCGACCCCGACGGCCAGCGCGGCTGGGACGGCCAGTTCCGGCTCGTCGCCTACGTGCGGGCCGACATGGAGCCGGAGATCACCGAGGATCCGCTGCTGGGCCCGGTCGCGTGGAGCTGGCTCACCGAGTCGCTCGACGCCCACGGCGCCGCCTACGCCGCGGCCGGAGGCACCGTCACCAGGGCGGTGTCGGAGGGCTTCGGCAACAAGGCCGAGGATCCGGTGACCACGGAGCTGGAGCTGCGGGCCTCCTGGTCCCCGCTGGAGGAAGACCTCTCCGGCCACGTCGCCGCCTGGTGCGACCTGATGTGCCTGGCGGCGGGCATGCCACCCCTGCCACCCGGCGTGGCGGCCCTGCCGCAGCGCCGTCGCGAAGATCCGGAGTCCTTTCGAACGTGACCGACGAGACAACCATCGTTCCGCTGCTCGAGCCCAGGGAGGGGATACCTCCCGTCGTCGAGACGCCCGCCGGGCTCGCCCGCGTGGTGCGCGACTTCGCCGCCGGCACCGGCCCCGTGGCGGTGGACGCCGAGCGGGCCTCCGGCTACCGCTACAGCGGCCGCGCCTACCTGGTGCAGCTGCGCCGGGCGGGTGCGGGCAGCGCGCTGATCGACCCGATCCGCTGTCCCGACCTGTCGGAGCTGGACGCGGCGCTGGCCGACGCGGAGGTGGTGCTGCACGCCGCCTCCCAGGACCTGCCGTGCCTGGCCGAGCTGGGCTTCCTGCCACGCGCGCTGTTCGACACCGAGCTCGCCGGCCGGCTCCTCGGCTACGAGCGCGTCGGGCTCGGCATGATGGTGGAGAACGTCCTCGGTCTGAGGCTGGAGAAGGGCTACTCCGCGGCCGACTGGTCCACCCGGCCGTTGCCCGAGGACTGGCTGCGCTACGCCGCCCTCGACGTCGAGGTCCTCGTCGAGCTGCGTGACGTGCTGTACGAGGAGCTGAAGACGGCCGGAAAGCTGACGTGGGCGCAGGAGGAGTTCGCCGCCGTCCTGGCGCATCGGGCCCCGGCGCCGCGCGCGGACCCCTGGCGGCGCACCTCCGGCATCCACAAGGTCCGCTCGCTGCGCGGGCTGGCCGTGGTCCGGGAGCTGTGGACGCTCCGCGACGGGTTCGCCCGCGAGGCCGACCTCGCCCCGGGCCGGGTGCTGCCCGACTCCGCGATCGTCACCGCCGCCCTGGAACTGCCCCGCACCACCAAGGCCCTCACCGAGATCCCCCCGTTCACCGGCCGCAGCGCCCGCAAGCACCTGCGTGAGTGGCTGGCCGCGATCGGCAGGGCCCGCACCCTGCCGGAGTCGGAGCTCCCCCAGCCGAGCACGCCGGGTGACGGGCCGCCGCCCGCCAACCGGTGGATGGACCGCGACCCCGTGGCCGCCCGGCGGCTGGCCGCCGCCCGGACCGTGGTGACCTCCCTGTCCGAGGAGCACCACATGCCGGCGGAGAACCTCGTCCAGCCGGACGCCGTGCGCCGCCTGACGTGGGAGCCCCCCTCCCCCGTCGACGAGGAGGGTGTGGCGTCCCGGCTGCGCGAGCTGGGCGCCCGGGAGTGGCAGATCGAACTGACCGCGGCCCCCATCGCCAAGGCGCTGAACCGCCTCGACGAGAGCTGAGAGCCGTGGTCGCCGGCCGGAGACCGGTCATCGGGGAGCGCGCCGGCGCTCCCCGATGACGGGGCCCGGCTCCCCCCGCCGGGCCGGTGACGCGGCGCCGCGCCGCCGGAGCCCTCGCCAGGCTTCCCCGTCCGGCGGGGGGAGCCGGTGGGACCGGCCTCAGTGCCCCGGCGTGGCCGTCGCCCCCGGTACGGCCGGCGGCATCGCACCGGCGTCCTCGATCTTCTTCATGATCTCCGAAGGCACGGGTCCGGCAGGATCGATCATCAGCATGACCTGTCCGGGCGCGTACGGATCGACGTCGATCACCCGCCATGCCGGGTCGACCTCCGCCCGGGGCGTGAAAGCCCCATAGCCCCGCCCGTCCGGAACGGACCACTGGACGTTGTAGTGCCTGATCGTCAGGTGCCTCCGGGCGACCAGCTCCTCCACCTCGGCGACGGTGCGTCCCTTGACGGTGACGCCTTCCATGGCCTCTCCCTTCGCCGACGAGGAGTTGACGGAGTCGTAGGGCTCACCGGGGCGGGCCGCGCGTCCGAGGACCACCGCGGCCTCACCGGTGAAACCCGCCTGGATGCGCAGGCCGATCGGGCACCGGGCGCCGCTCGCCGTCCTGCAGGAGGGATCGCCGATCGTCGTGATCTTCCGGCCTCCTTCCATCATCACGATGTTCCCCACCAGGCTGGGAGAGACGGGGGTGAGCCTCAGGTCGATGTCGAAGCCGCACGCGAGGAAGTCGTTCCTGAGCCGCTTCTGGTCGGCGAGGGGATCCATGATGCGGGCGACCACGTAGTCACGGTCCTTGGAGCAGCTCACGGCGGCCTGAGCCGTGGACGGGTTCTCTCCGAAGATCGCGCTCCCCGTCACCACGGCCGCGGCCACCGTGGCGGCGGCGGCCCCGATCGCCAGGCGGCCCGCGAGCGGCCGCCACGGCCGGGACCGCCGGGGGGCACCAGGCTTCTGGGGCTTCTGGGGCTTCTGGGGCTTCTGGGATGAGGACGTCAGAGGGGTGGGCGGCGCGTCGTGCGCGCTCTGGGGATTCCCGGTGATCTCGGCCATGAGGTGGGCCCTTCGTTGCGCGTGGCGGCCGGCGGGAAGGTCACGCTCGCCGGGGATGAGCGGATCGGTCATGACTCCTCCACTGGGGGCCGGAGCGCGGTGTGGCGCTCACCTGGTCTGTGTGTCGTGCCGGTCATCGGTTCCCACGCGTCCGCCGGGGACGTGGCCGTCAGCCTCCTGAGCCGGGCACGGGCCCGCGACAGGCGTGAGCGCACCGTCCCCACCGGAAGGCCGAGTTCGATGGCGATGTCCTCGTAGCCGAGTCCGGCCCACACGCACAGGGACAGGATCTCCTGGTCGGCGAGGGGGAGCCGGTTCACCGCGGTGAGCACCCGGCGCATCCGGTGCTCGTCGTCGATCCGCCCGGCGATGTCATCGGCCGGATCGGGCTCCGCGGGCACGGCGGGCACCCGGTCCATGGCGTCCCGGTGGCTGCGTCTGGCGCGATAGCGGTTGCGCAGGACGTTGTTGGCCACCCCGAGAAGCCAGGGCAGCGCCGAGCTCCGCTCGGGACTCAGCTCCTTGCGCCGCCGCCACGCCTCCAGGAACACCACCGAGGTGACGTCCTCGGCTTCGGACCAGTCGGCCGTACGGCGGAAGCAGTGGTTGTAGACGGCACGCGCGTGCCGGTCGAAGATGACGCCGAAGGCCTCGGCGTCCCCGTCCGCCGCACGCCTCCATAGGTCGATGTCCGTGGGAAGGCTGTCCATCACACTGAGACCGTGTCGGCAGACGCGCACAGGTTCCCGAAATCCACAGATATTTCCCCGTATCCGATAGCGGTGGTCGCGCCCCTCGGCAGGGAAGGCCCGGGAACCGCGAACCTCGTCGGCAGGACCCGAGAGCCGTGAACCGGCCGGGCGGGAACGCGCCTCCGCGGTGACCACGTGAGCATCGGGTTCCGCCGGTGCTCACGTGGCGGGGGTCCTGAACAAGACCTGGCGGCCCCGTTCCGCCCTTCCGGGCAAGTGCTTGCCGAGGAGACGGGACTGTCGTACGGTATATCGGAAAGCGCTTTCCATAGGAGGCAGGAGAAGAATGTCCCACCGAAGCATCGGCGTCGTGATGAACGGCGTCACCGGCCGCATGGGCTACCGCCAGCATCTGGTCCGCTCGGTCCTGGCGATCAACGAGCAGGGCGGCGTGGCGCTGTCCGACGGCGGCCGGGTGACGCTCAGGCCGGTGCTGGTGGGCCGCAACCCGGACAAGCTGGCCAAGCTGGCCGCCGACCACGGCATCGAGGAGTGGACCACCGAGCTCGACGCCGCCCTCGCCGACGACTCCAACCTGATCTACTTCGACGCCCAGGTCACCCAGGCCCGGGTGAAGGCCGTCCTCGCGGCGATCGAGGCCGGCAAGCACGTCTACGCCGAGAAGCCGACCGCCGAGAACCACGGCGACGCCGTGGCGCTGGCCGAGGCCGCCGCCGCCCGGGGCGTCAAGAACGGCGTCGTGCAGGACAAGCTGTTCCTGCCGGGCCTGCTCAAGCTCAGGCGGCTGATCGACGGCGGCTTCTTCGGCCGGATCCTGTCGGTGCGCGGCGAGTTCGGCTACTGGGTCTTCGAGGGAGACTGGCAGGACGCGCAGCGCCCGTCGTGGAACTACCGCGCCGAGGACGGCGGCGGCATCGTGCTGGACATGTTCCCGCACTGGACCTACGTGCTGGAGAACCTGTTCGGCCGGATCGAGTCGGTCTACGCCCGCGCCGTCACCCACGTCCCCGAGCGGGTGGACGAGCGGGGCGAGACCTACCCCGCCACCGCCGACGACGCCGCCTACGGCGTCTTCGAGCTGGAGGGCGGCGTCGTCGCCCAGATCAACTCCTCCTGGACCGTCCGGGTGAACCGGGACGAGCTGGTGGAGTTCCAGGTGGACGGCACGCACGGCAGCGCCGTCGCGGGGCTGCGCAACTGCCGGATCCAGCATCGGGCGGCCACCCCCAGGCCGGTCTGGAACCCCGACCTGCCCGTCACGGCGCGGTTCCGCGACGAGTGGCAGGAGGTGCCGGACAACGCCGAGTTCGACAACGGCTTCAAGACCCAGTGGGAGATGTTCGTCCGGCACGTGCTGGAGGACGCGCCGTTCCCGCACGACTTCGCCTCCGGCGCGCGCGGCGTCCGCGTCGCCGAGCTGGCCCTGCGCTCCTCCGCCGAGGGCCGCCGCCTGGCGATGGAGCGGTGATGCGGATCGACCTCCCCGGCGGGGGGCACACCCTGCGCGAGCCGGTCGCCTGGGAGCGGCCCGCCGGCCCGCCGCGCGGCCGCGTCGTCTACGCAGCCGCGCACGTGGTGGCCGACCCGCTCGGCGACAACACCCCCGGCGCGCCCGCCGCCGTCGACTGGGACGCCACGCTGCGCTTCCGCCGCCACCTGTGGTCGTACGGCCTGCGCGTCGCCGACGCGATGGACACCGCGCAGCGCAACATGGGCCTGGACTGGCCGGCCACCCGCGAGCTGATCCGGCGCAGCGCCGCCGCGGCGGCGGAGCTCGGCGACCCGGCCGAGCTGGTGGCCTGCGGCGCGGGCACCGACCACGCGCCGGGCGCCGCGACCCTGGAGGAGGTCACGGCCGCCTACACCGAGCAGGCCGAGACCGTCCGCGAGGCCGGGGCCGGCGTGATCCTGATGGCCAGCCGGCAGCTCGCCGCGATCGCGCGGGGCCCGGAGGACTACCACGCGGTCTACGGCAAGCTGCTGTCGCAGGCCGACCGCCCGGTGATCCTGCACTGGCTGGGCGAGATGTTCGACCCGAACCTCGCGGGCTACTGGGGCTCGCGGGACGTCGCCGAGGCCACCGCGTCGTTCCTGGAGCTGATCCGCGAGCACGCGCCGGTGGTCGAGGGCGTCAAGGTCTCGCTGCTGGACGCCGGCCACGAGGTGGCGCTGCGCGCGGCGCTGCCGGAGGGCGTGCGGCTCTACACCGGCGACGACTTCAACTACCCGTCGCTGATCGCCTCGGGCAGCCACGCGCTGCTGGGGATCTTCGACGCGATCGCCCCGGCCGCCGCGGCGGCCCTGGCCGCCCTCGACGCCGGGGACACCGCCCGCTACGACGAGATCATGGGCCCGACGGTCCCGCTCTCCCGGAAGATCTTCGAGACGCCGACCTACCACTACAAGACCGGCATCGTCTTCCTGGCCTGGCTCAACGGCCACCAGGACGCCTTCACCATGGTGAACGGCGCCCAGGCGGCGCGCTCGCTGCCGCACCTGGCCGAGGTGTTCCGCCTGGCCGACCGGGCCGGGCTGCTGGCCGACCCCGAGCTGGCCGTCCACCGGATGCGGTCGCTGCTGGCGGTGCACGGATGCTGAGCGGACGGGAGAGCCGGCCGCGGGCCGAGGCCCGGAAGGGGACGACACGATGAGCCGCCTGTCGCTGAACCAGTGGACCACCCGGCGGTGGTCGGTGGCCGAGGCCGTCGATGGCTGCGTACGGCACGGCGTCGGGGCGATCGGCCTGTGGCGGCAGGACGTCGCCGCGCAGGGCCTGGACGAGACCGTGAAGCTGGTGGCCGACGCGGGCCTGCGGGTGTCGTCGCTGTGCCGGGGCGGCTTCCTGACCTCCGGGGACCGGGAGGCGCTCGACGACAACCGGCGGGCGATCGACGAGGCCGCCACGCTGAGCGCGGCGTGCCTGGTCATGGTGGTCGGCGGCCTGCCGGGCGTGACGCCGGGCGAGCCCTCCCCCGCGGTGGACCGCGACCTCGCCGGGGCCAGGGAGCGCGTCGCCGGGGCGCTGGCCGAGCTGGTGCCGTACGCCGCCGAACGCGGGGTACGGCTGGCCCTGGAGCCGCTGCACCCGATGTACTGCGCCGACCGGGCGGTGCTGTCCACCCTCGGGCAGGCGCTCGACCTGGCCGGGCCGTACCCGGCGGAGCGGGTAGGCGTGGTCGTCGACACCTTCCACGTGTGGTGGGACCCGCAGGTCCTGGCGCAGATCGCCAGGGCGGGCGAGCGGATCGCCTCCTACCAGGTGTGCGACCACCTGCATCCGCTCCCGGCCGACGTGCTGCTCGGCCGGGGCGTGATGGGCGACGGCGTCATCGACTTCGCGCCGCTGACCCGGGCGGTGGCCGAGGCGGGCTACACCGGGGACATCGAGGTGGAGATCTTCAACGCCGACGTGTGGGCCGCCGACCCCGACGAGGTCCTGGCCCGGGTGAAGGAGAGGTTCGCCGGGCTGATCGAGGACTGAGGCCGGCCCGGAGGACGGCCGGAGGCCGATGGTCGTCCGGCCGTCGGGCATGTCCCGCCACCCGAGCCGTTCCGCCGTCCTGCCGTCCGGTTTCGTCCTGTCACCCTGTCCGCCCCGCCGTCCGCGTGGCGGGACGGTCCGCGCGCACGGCCGGGGCGCGGCGTTCCGCACCGCGGCGGGCCGGCTCAGCCGAGGCGGCGGGTGCTCTCGCGGAGGACGACCTCGCCGGCCACGGCCTCGATCCTGGGCCCGGCGTCCGCGCCGTCCCCGGGCGGCGTGAGGGCCAGCTCCATCGCCCGCGCCCCCATGTCCGTCAGCGGCAGCCGTACGGTGGTCAGCTGCGGGACCAGGTCCCGCAGGGTGGAGATGTCGTCGAACCCGGCCACCGACACGTCGCCGGGCACGTCGGCCCCCCGG
The DNA here is from genome assembly GCF_040653115.1 of Streptosporangium sp. NPDC048047. Classification (NCBI taxonomy): domain Bacteria; kingdom Bacillati; phylum Actinomycetota; class Actinomycetes; order Streptosporangiales; family Streptosporangiaceae; genus Streptosporangium; species Streptosporangium sp. NPDC048047. Next base: position 237,210 of record NZ_JBEZNH010000003.1, read on the forward strand.
TCGCGGAAGGACGCCAGCGCGCCCACCGCCATCACGTCGTTGACCGCGAACACGCAGGTGGCGTCGGACACCTCGGCCGCCGCGGCGTGACCGCCGTCGCGGTCGAAGGAGCCGTGGACGACCTGCGGGGCGGGCAGGCCCAGCTCTGCGAGCGCCCCGGCGAACCCGGACAGCCGGTCCTGGGCGGTGAGCAGCCGCTCGGGCCCGGCGAGCACGGCGAAGCGGCGGTGTCCCAGACCGGCGAGGGCCCGCGCCAGGTCGGCGGCGCCCTCGCGGTTGCCCGGCACCACCGTGTCGACGCCCAGCGCCTCCTGACCGACGCAGGCCACCCGGCCGCCGGTCTGCAGGTAGCGGTCGAGCTCCTGGCGCATCCTGCGGGTCACGCCGGCGTCGTCGACCCTGGACCCGGTGAGCAGCACGGCGCGGACCCGCTGGGCGTTCAGGGTGGAGACGTAGGCGATCTCCCGTTCGGGGTCGCGGTGCGTGGTGCCCACCATGACCATGAACTCGTGGCTCTCGGCCACCCGCATCGCGCCGTCGGCGAGCGCGGCGAAGTAGGGGTCGGTGAGGTCGTGGACCACCAGGCCGATCACGTTGCTGGCGCCCCTGGCCAGCGTCTGGGCCGCCACGTTGGTCCGGTAGCCGAGCTGGTGGGCGGCCAGCTCCACCTTGGCCCGCAGCGATGCGCCCACCTGGCGGGTGCTGCCGTTGAGCACCCGCGAGGCCGTGGCGAGCGACACGCCGGCCTGCCGTGCGACATCTTCGAGAGTGACCATCGCGACCTCCAGGAAAACGATTTCCCAGTCTGCCGCAGATGCGGAGGGGGCGGGTCGTGTGAGATGTTGTTACCGACGAGTAGCATGGGGGGTGAAGCTACCCAGCAACGAGGAGCGAACCCGTGCCTTCGTCTCGTGACGTCGTATTCGTCGACGGTGTGCGCACACCGTTCGGCAGGTCGGGCCCCAAGGGCCTGTATGCCGAGACGCGCGCCGACGACCTGGTCGTCCGCGTCATCCGTGAGCTGATCCGGCGCAACCCGAACCTGCCGCCGGAGCGGGTCGACGAGGTGGCCATCGCCGCCACAACCCAGATCGGCGACCAGGGACTGACCATCGGCCGGTCCGCCGCCGTGCTGGCCGGGCTGCCCAAGAGCGTCCCCGGTTACGCGATCGACCGCATGTGCGCCGGAGCGATGACCGCGGTGACCACGGTCGCCGGCGGCATCGCCTTCGGCGCCTACGACGTCGCCATCGCCGGCGGCGTCGAGCACATGGGCCGCCACCCGATGGGCGAGGGCGTCGACCCCAACCCGCGGTTCCTGTCCGAGAAGCTCGTGGACGGCTCCGCCTTGGTCATGGGCATGACCGCGGAGAACCTGCACGACCGCTACCCGTCCATCTCCAAGGAGCGCGCCGACGCCTTCGCCGCCGCCTCCCAGGAGAAGGTCGCCAAGGCCTACGCCGACGGCAGGATCCAGCCCGACCTGGTGCCGGTCGCCGTCCGGACCGCCGAGAAGGGCTGGGGCCTGGCCACCGCCGACGAGGGGCCCCGCCCCGGCACCACCATGGAGGGCCTGGCGACGCTGAAGACCCCGTTCCGCCCGCACGGCCGGGTCACCGCGGGCAACGCCTCCGGCATCAACGACGGCGCGACCGGCTGCATCGTGGCCGCCGCCGACGCCGCCGCCGAGCTGGGCCTCACTCCCAAGATGCGGCTGGTCTCCTACGCCTTCGCCGGCGTGGACCCCGAGGTCATGGGCGTCGGGCCGATCCCGTCCACCGAGCGGGCGCTGCGCCTGGCCGGGCTGTCGATCTCCGACATCGGGCTCTTCGAGATCAACGAGGCCTTCGCCGTACAGGTGCTGGCGTTCCTGGAGCACTTCGGCATCGCCGACGACGACGCCCGGGTCAACCCCTACGGCGGCGCCATCGCCTTCGGCCACCCGCTGGCCTCCTCGGGCGTGCGGCTGATGACGCAGCTCGCCCGCGAGTTCGGCGAGCGCCCCGACGTCCGGTACGGCGTCACCACGATGTGCGTCGGCATGGGCATGGGCGGAACGGTCATCTGGGAGAACCTCGCCTGGGAAGGTGCGAAGTGACGGACATCAGGGAAATCTTCAGCGACGAGGTCGTCACCCGCGCCATCGTCCGCGACGTGGAGCTGCCCGACGGCGCCGGCACCATGGCGCTGATCACGCTGGACAACGGCTTCGACCACACCAAGCCGTCCACGTTCGGCCCGGCCGGCCTCACCTCCCTGGCCGAGGCCCTCGACGCGGTCGAGGCCCGCACCGACCTCGCCGCCGTGGGCGTCACCGGCAAGCCGTTCATCTTCGCCGTCGGCGCCGACCTCAAGGGCGCCGCGCTGGTCGCCGAGCGTGACCAGGCGCTGGAGATCGGCAGGCTCGGGCACCGGGTGTTCCGCCGCCTGGGCGAGCTGAGCGTGCCGTCGTTCGCGTTCGTCAACGGCGCGGCGATGGGCGGCGGCCTGGAGGTCGCCCTGCACTGCGCCTACCGGACGATCTCCTCCGGCGTGCCCGCGGTCGCCCTGCCCGAGTGCTTCCTCGGCCTGGTGCCCGGCTGGGGCGGCACCCAGCTCCTGCCCCGCCTGATCGGCCCGGCCGCGGCGCTCAAGCTCATCATCGAGAACCCGCTGTCGCAGAATCGGATGATCAAGGGCCGGGACGCCTTCGCCGCCGGCATCGCCGACGCGATGTTCGAGCCCGCCGACTTCCTGGAGGAGTCGCTGCGCTGGGCCGCCAAGGTGCTGCGCGGCGAGGTGACGGTCTCCCGGACCGACCACACCGCCGAGGACTGGGCCAAGCCCGTCGCCGACGCCCGCTTCCTCGTCGACATGAAGCTGCGCGGCGCCTCCCCCGCCCCCTACCGGGCGCTGGAGCTGGTCGAGCTGGCCCGCACCGCCTCCCGCGACGAGGGCTTCGCCGCCGAGGACGAGGCCCTGGCCGACCTCCTCATGGGAGACGAGCTGCGCGCCGGCCTGTACTCCTTCGACCTGGTGCAGCGCCGCGCCAAGCGGCCCGCCGGGGCCCCGGACAAGGCGCTGGCCCGCAAGGTCACCAAGGTCGGCGTCGTCGGCGCGGGCCTGATGGCCTCCCAGATGGCGCTGCTGTTCGCCCGCCGCCTGGAGGTCCCGGTCGTGCTGACCGACCTCGATCAGGCCCGCCTCGACAAGGGCGTCGGCTACGTCCACGGCGAGATCGACAAGCTGCTCGGCAAGGGCCGCGTCTCCGCCGACCAGGCCAACCGGCTCAAGGGCCTGGTGACGGGCTCGCTGACCAAGGACGCGTTCGCCGACGCCGACTTCGTCATCGAGGCCGTCTTCGAGGACATGAAGGTCAAGCAGCAGGTGTTCGCCGAGGTGGAGCAGGTCGTCTCCGCCGAGTGCGTGCTGGCCACCAACACCTCCTCGCTCTCGCTGACCGAGATGGCCTCCAGGCTGGAGCACCCCGAGCGGGTGGTGGGCTTCCACTTCTTCAACCCGGTCGCCGTGATGCCGCTGCTGGAGATCATCCGCGGCGCGAGGACCGACGACGCGACGCTGGCCACCGCCTTCGCCGTCGGCAGGACGCTGAAGAAGTCGTCGGTGCTGGTCAAGGACGCGCCCGCGTTCGTGGTCAACCGCATCCTGACCCGCTTCATGGGCGAGGTCATCGGCGCGGTGGACGAGGGCACCCCGCTGGAGACCGCCGACCACGCGCTGGACGGCCTCGGCCTGCCGATGAGCCCGTTCGCGCTGCTCCAGCTCGTCGGCCCGGCCGTCGCGCTGCACGTCGCCGAGACCATGCACCAGGCGTTCCCCGACCGCTTCGGCGTGTCGGAGAACCTCGCCCGGCTGGTGGCGGCGGGCAAGCCGGGCGTGTTCAAGCCCGACTTCACGCCCGACCCCGAGGCGGCCGCCTTCTTCGCGGGCGGCACCTCCCCGTCCACCGCGGAGGAGGTGCGGCTGCGCGCCCTGCGCGCCCTGGAGCAGGAGATCCGCATCATGCTCGACGAGGGCGTGGTGTCCGCGCCCCAGGACATCGACCTGTGCATGATCCTGGGCGCCGGCTGGCCGTTCCACCTGGGCGGCATCACGCCGTACCTGGACCGCGAGGGCGTCGCCCGGCCGCGGTTCCTGCCGCCGGGCGTGGCGTCGGTCCCGGCCTGACCCGACTCTGACCCGTACGGCCGCGCGGCGCTCCCCGGGACACCGCGCGGCCCATCCGGGCTTCCCGGCCGGTTTCCGGGAGACCCGCGCGGCCGTACGGACGTCAGGACCGGACCCCGGTGCGGCCCGCGCGGCGCTCCCCGAGGCGGCCGCGCGGCTCGCTTCATGCCCCGCCCTTTTCGACCCCTCCTGTAGGGCTTTAAGGGGAAAGGCCGGGCAGATCTCCCGGCCCGGAGAGGGCGAGCGGGAAGATCCTTGGCCATGTCCCGGCCGGGTCCTTACCCGACACGGGGAACATCCCCGCCATGAGAACCGTCAAGATCGCTTCCGCGGTCATGCTGTTCGCCCTCGCCGTCATGTCGCACGCGGCCGAGTCCTCCGCCCCGGACGGCCCCTCGAGCGTCTCGGACGACCTCGCCGCCGCCCTCGGCGGCTCCTCCCCCGTCCAGGACCCCGCCGCGGACCCCGCCGGAGCCGGCCCGCCCATCACGCTCACCCTCTCCGTCGCCGGCGGCCCGGCCAAGAGCGTCGTGCTGCGGTGCGGCGACGCCGGGGACGGCGGCAGCCACCCGGACCCGGCCACGGCCTGCGGCCTGCTCCGCCAGGTGGACGGCGACCTGCCCAGGCTCACCTACGACATCGACCTGATCTGCCCGCCGGAGTACGACCCGCACACCGTCGGCGCGTTCGGCACCTGGGCGGGCAGGCCCGTCCGGTTCACCCGGACCTACGACAACGGCTGCGAGATGACCGCCCTCACCGGCCCGCTGTTCCGCTTCTGAGCCCATCCCGCCGCCGGGGTCCTCACCGTCTCCGGAGCCGTCCGAACCCGTCCTGTCTCCGGGACCCGTCCCGCGGCTAAGAGGCCGTCTTACCGGCCTCCGCCTCGCGGCCCGCCGCCCGGCTGTGGCGGTAGCCGAACGCCGCGTAGAGGACGATGCCGAGGAGCATCCACACCACGAACCGCAGCCAGGTCTCCACCGGCAGGTTCAGCATCAGGTACACGCAGGCCAGCACCGAAAGGATCGGCACCAGCGGCACCAGCGGGGTGCGGAAGGAACGCGGCAGCTCCGGCCGGGTGCGGCGGAGGATGACGACGGCGATCGAGACGATGACGAACGCGAACAGCGTGCCGATGTTGACCAGCTCGGCGATCGCCGACAGCGGTACGAACCCGGCGAGCAGCGCGACGATGACGCCCATCAGGATCGTGATCCGGTACGGCGTGCCGAACTTCGGGTGGACCCTGGCGAACCACCCGGGCAGCAGGTTGTCGCGGGCCATCGCGAACGTCACCCGCGACTGGCCCAGCATGAGGATCATCACGACCGTGGTGAGCCCGGCCAGTGCGCCGATGCTGATGAGCGTCGCGGTCCAGGTCTGGCCGACCGCCTTGAACGCGTCGGCCAGCGGCGCCGCCTCGCTGAGCCGCGAGTACGGCTCCATGCCGACGACGACCAGGGAGACCGCGACGTACAGGACGGTGCAGATGACGAGCGAGCCGATGATGCCGATGGGCAGGTCCCGCTGGGGGTTGCGGGTCTCCTCGGCGGCGGTGGCGACCACGTCGAAGCCGATGAAGGCGAAGAACACGATCGCGGCGGCGGTGAAGACGCCCATCACGCCGAAGGCGACCGGGCTGATGCCGAACACCACCTGGATCAGCGGTGCCGCCAGACCCTCCACCGCCGGGGTCGGCTTGGCCGGCGGGATGAACGGGCTGTAGTTGGCCCCCCTGACGAAGAACAGCCCCGCTACGATGACCAGCAGCACCACGGTGACCTTGATGGCGACGACGATCAGGTTGAACCGGGACGACAGCTTGACGCCGGCGACCAGGATCGCGGTCAGGACCAGCACGATCAGCGCCGCGGGCAGGTTGAACGCCGCGCCCTCCCCGGCTATCGCGGTGGGCAGGGCCAGCCCCGCCGAGTCCAGCAGCGACGTCAGATAACCCGACCAGCCGACCGCGACGACCGCGGCGGCGAGCATGAGCTCCAGCGTCAGGTCCCAGCCGATGATCCAGGCGGGGAACTCGCCCAGGGTGGCGAAGGCGAACGTGTAGGCCGATCCGGCGACGGGGACGGTGGAGGCGAACTCGGCGTAGCACAGCGCGGCCAGCGCGCAGACGATCCCCGCCACCACGAACGACAGGGCCACCGCGGGCCCCGCCAGGTCCCTGGCGACCCGGCCGGTGAGCACGAAGATACCGGTGCCGATGATGACGCCGATGCCGAAGACCGTCAGGTCGAGCGCGGACAGGTCCTTGCGCAACCGGTGCTCCGGCGCCTCGGTGTCCTTGATCGACTGCTCTACCGACTTGACGCGGAAAACGCCCACGGGATCCCCCTTGACCATCCAGAGCCGCTGCGCCCCATGGGTCAGGTCATGCCCACCGGATCAACTCCTGAACGGTCGCGATACGGGTTCTTCCCGGGAAAGCCCCTGGTCACTCCCGGACATCCGTACCGGAAGACCGCGCGGGCCGGCGCACCCGGGCCCCGTGACGGCGGCGACCGGCGCGCCGGCCCGTGGATGACGGCCCGCGACGGCGGAGGTCAGCGGGCCGGGTCGTTCTCCAGCGCCGGGGTCCGCCGCGCCACCGCCTCGGTGACCTCCCTGGCGATGTCCTGGGAGGTCAGCCCGATGTCGCTGAGGATCTTCGCCCGCTTGGCGTGGTCCAGGAACCGCTGCGGAACGCCGTAGACGCGGACCGGGACGTCGACGTCGGCGTCGCGCAGCAGGCGGGCGACCGCGTCGCCCACGCCGCCGACCCGGCCGTTGTCCTCGACCACCACGACCAGCCGGTGCGCCGCGGCGGCGGCCACCAGCGCCTCGTCCAGCGGCTTGACCCAGCGGGGGTCCACCACGGTGGCGGAGATGCCCTGCGCGTCCAGCAGGGCGGCGGCCTCCAGGCAGGTCTCGGCCATCGGGCCGACCGACACGAACAGCACGTCCAGCGGACCGGCGGCCGGGGCATCGCTCTCCGCGGGCAGATCGGGACCGCCCGCGCGCAGCACGTCCATCGTGCCGAGCCTGCCGACCGCCTCGACCTCGGCGGGCACCGGGCCCTTGGGGTAGCGCACGACCGTGGGGCCGTCGTCGACGGCCACCGCCTCGGCCAGCAGCTCGCGCAGCCGCGGCTCGTCACGCGGCACGGCGATGGACAGACCCGGGACGACCTGGAGGATCGACAGGTCCCACATGCCGTTGTGGCTGGCGCCGTCGTCGCCGGTGACGCCCGCCCGGTCCAGGACGACCGTGACCGGCAGCCGGTGCAGGGCGACGTCCATCAGCAGCTGGTCGAAGGCCCGGTTGAGGAACGTCGCGTAGACCGCGACCACCGGGTGCAGGCCGCCCAGCGCCAGGCCCGCGGCGCTGGTCAGCGCGTGCTGCTCGGCGATGCCGACGTCGTACAGGCGGTCGGGGAACGCCTCGGAGAACGGGATCAGCCCGGTCGGGCCGAGCATCGCCGCGGTGATCGCCACGAGGTCCTTGCGCTCGGCGCCCAGCCGTACGATCTCCTGGCTGAAGACGTTGGTCCAGCCGTGCGGCTTGGGCTTCTCCTCGCCGGTCAGCGGGTCGAACACGCCGGGCGAGTGGAAGCAGTCCTCGCCGTGGTTCTCGGCGAAGGAGTAGCCGAAGCCCTTCTTGGTGAGCACGTGCACGATGACCGGGCGGCGGAAGCCCCTGGCCTTGCGCAGCGCGGCCTCCACCGCCTGCTCGTCGTGGCCGTCGACCAGCCCGATGTACTTCAGGCCGAGGTCCTCGAACATCACCTGCGGGGCCAGGACGTCCTTGAGCCCCTTCTTCATGCCGTGCAGCGCGTCGTAGACCGGCGGGCCGACGACGGGCACCTTCGTCAGGTTGTCCTTGACGAAGTCGAGCACGTCCTCGTAGCGCTGGGTGGCGCGCAGCGAGGCCAGGTGGGAGGCGAGGCCGCCGATCGTCGGCGAGTAGGAGCGGCCGTTGTCGTTGACCACGATGATCAGCGGCAGGTCCTTGCTCGCCGCGATGTTGTTGAGCGCCTCCCAGGCCATGCCGCCGGTGAGCGCGCCGTCGCCGATCATCGCGACGACCGTGCGGTCGGCCTCGCGGCGCAGCTTGAACGCCTTGGCCAGGCCGTCGGCGTACGACAGCGCGGTGGAGGCGTGGGAGTTCTCGATGACGTCGTGCTCGGACTCGGCCCGGCTCGGGTAGCCCGACAGCCCGCCCTCCTGGCGGAGCGTGTCGAACCGGTCGGCGCGGCCGGTGAGCATCTTGTGGACGTACGCCTGGTGGCCGGTGTCCCACAGGAGGGTGTCGCGCGGCGAGTCGAACACCCGGTGCAGGGCGATCGTCAGCTCGACGACCCCGAGGTTGGGCCCCAGGTGGCCGCCGATGCGCGCCGTGGAGCTGACCAGCAGGTCGCGGATCTCGGCGGCGAGCCGCGGCAGCTCCTCGGGCCGCAGCTGCTTCAGGTCTCCCGGTCCCTTGACCGTTTCCAGAAGACTGCCAGGCCGTCCGGTCCGCTCGCTCACGGAATCATCCCCTCTGTCCAGTCAGCATCTGGGACGAGTCTAGTTCGCATGACGCCCCGTGCCTCCAAGACAGCGGATTCTGCACGTTCAGCGTGGGGTTTCCGCATGTTTTGTACACAGTTGGGCTAGCCTTTGCCTCACCATGAGCACTTTCCCCTTCAGACAACTCTCGTCACTGGTGGTCGCTCCCCTGGCGTTCGGCCTGGTCATGGCCACCGGCACCGCCGAAGCCGCCACCGTCACCGCCCCCGCCGCCGGAACCGCCGCCTCCACGGCGACCGCGGCCGCCACCACGGTGAAGGCACCCCCGCGCGGCCGTGCCGCCGTGACCGCCAACCCGCTCTACCGCACCGGTCTGCTCCCCAACGTCACCTGCGCCGCCGGGCAGATCCGCGCGGGCAGCGCGGCCTCCTACCGGTCCTTCATGGCGAAGGTCAACCGCTGCCTGAACCTGGCGTGGAAGACCCAGTTCCGCAAGGCCGGCCTGTCCTTCGCCCAGCCCAGGCTCCGCTTCACCACCACCAAGGTGGGAAGCCCCTGCGGCAGGTGGCCGGGCGGCGCCGGCGGCTACTACTGCTCCAGCAACCGCACCATCTACATCGGTGTGTTCCGCTCGGTGCTGAAGCAGCCGTACGCGCCCAACAACGCGCAGTTCATGGCCCACGAGTACGCCCACCACGTGCAGCAGCTCTCCGGGATCATGGGCTACTACGGCCAGAGCGTCTGGCGGGCCCGCACCTCCGCCAAGCTCGCCTACTCCCGTCGCCTGGAGCTTCAGGCCGACTGCATGGGCGCGGCGTTCCTCCGCCAGATCTCCGACGACCTGCCGGTCCCGCAGGACCACTGGGACGCCATGATCCGCTGGACCGTCCAGAACGGCCAGAAGGTCTGGCCGACCAACGACCACGGCAAGGGGCGCAGCCAGGCCTACTGGCTGAACCGCGGCTTCAACTCCGGCTCGCCGTCGTCCTGCAACACCTGGACCGTCTCCAGCTCCCGGGTCGCCTGACCTTCCTCCCCGTTCCACCTGTTCCACCGTCCTCACCGCGCGGCCGTACCCCTTCTCCCAGGGGTACGGCCGCGCGCGTCTTCCGGGCACGGAGATCCCCAATCCGCTTTACCGGCGCTTTATGCCTCTATAGGGTTCGTGATCATGCGTACCCCCCTCATCACCCTGCTCTCGGGCGTGTTCGCGGGCCTGCTGTTCACCGGCACGGCCGCCGCGGGCGTCACCGGGCAGGCCGCGGCCCCCGTGCCCACGGGCACCAAGGCCCTCACCAGCAACCCGATCTACAAGACCGGTTCCCTCGACGCCACCTCCTGCCAGGAGCAGCCCGTCAAGCCGGACGACCTCGACTCCTCCCGGGTCTACCTGGAGTTCGTCGTCGAATGCCTCAACGACACCTGGAGCAGGCAGTTCGCCAAGGCCAAGCTGCCCTTCTCCAAGCCCGGCTTCCAGACCACCTCCCGGCTCGGCTTCCCGACCGGCTGTGGACCGTTCCCGAAGGGCGCCCAGGCGGTCTACTGCGCGAAGACCAAGAGGATCACCTTCCTGCTGAACCCGTCCATCCTGTCGGAGTCGACCGAGCTGTTCCTGCTGGAGGTCGTCGCCCACGAGTACGGCCACCATGTGCAGCGGCTCTCCGGGATGACGGGCGCCCTCGACCACAGGAGGTACCGGACCAAGAAGGCCCTCCTCGCCGACATCCGGAAGATCGAACTCCAGGCCGAGTGCCTCGGCGGCGCCTTCATCGGCAGCATCTGGCGCGACCTCGGCCGCAGCCAGTCCGACCTCCGCTACGTCGTCAGCTACGCCTACGACACCGTCAGCCACGGCAAGGCCAGGAACGTCGCCTACTGGCTGAACCGCGGCTTCGACCAGGAGAGCCCGGGCGCTTGCAACACCTGGACCGCCTCCCCCTCCAAGGTCTCCTGACCCAAGCCGATGCCACCCTGGAGGCCATCCGGGGTGGTTCTTTTCCACCCGGAGGAAGCTCCGCCCTCCCGCGCCCGCGTCCGCCGGCGACTCCGGCGGAAACCTCCGGCGACACGCCGCTCACCCTGCGTAAGCTGGTCCCGCCTGGACGCCCTCCACGTCACACGTCAGGCACTCCCCCTATCGCGCGTGACAGCGAGGAGAAGACGCGTTGAGCACGAACACGGAAGCACGGATCTCGCTTCTGGAGCAGGACGTCGCCGACCTGCGCACCTGGTCCCTGGAGCAGTCGAAGGTGTCGGTGGCGATCCTCGCGGCCCTCGGTGACCTCCGGAAGGGCCAGGAGGACCTCCAGAAGAGTCAGGAGGAGCTCCGGAAGGGCCAGGAGGAACTCTGGAAGGGCCAGGAGGGACTCCGAAACGAGGTCGGAGGACTCCGGGAGGGGCAGGAAGCACTCCGGAAGGATCAAGAGGGACTCCGAAACGAGGTCGGAGGACTCCGGGACGAGCTTCACGCCGAGGTCAGAGCACTCCGGAAGGATCTCTACACCGAGGCCAGAAGCCTCCGGGGTGAGATCGGAGTGGTCCGAACCGAAGTCGGAGGGCTCCGAAACGAGATCGGCGGGGTGAAGGAGGAGATCAAGGAGATCCGAGGGGACCTCGGGGCGGTCAAGCGGTCCGTCGGCAACCTCGAATCCTCCATGAAGCGCGTCGAGGGCGACGTGGCCGAGGTCAAGGCCGGCCACATCGAGCTGCGCAACCTGGTCGCCGGAATGATCAGGTAACGGCGAGGGCCGCCGTCCCGCTGGCCCGGCGGGAGGGCGGCCCGTCTCCTCACATCCCCTCGACGCAGCCTCTGCCCGCCACGACGCACCCCATGCACGACCGAAGCCCTGAATTTCCATAAACGCCAAAAAGACCGATGCAAGGGGAGAGATCGGGCACGGCAACGGCCCGCACCCCTCTTCATCGCACCGGCACTCCCCCGCTCTCGTAGAGGTCCGCGCAGCGCAGCATGACCCCGCGGACGGTGGTGGCCAGGTCGTGCACGCCGTACACCATGTAGAGGCGGCGGCCGGTCTTCGGTGAGGTGCGGCCGGTCCACCACCGGTAGACCGCGCCGTCCGTCCAGACCACCAGGTCGGCCCAGAACAGCACCAGAGCCAGGCCGTACCCGCCGTGAACGTCGCCCAGGACACCCCTGCCCGCCAGCTCGTCGCGAAGCCGCCACGCGGCCCGTACGGCCGGCGTCGTCACCAGCGCACCCTGCGCGTTCACCGTTTCCCGCCCCCCGAGAGATCCGTCGGGAACGCGGACGCGTTCCCTCCTGACAGTGTCGGGACGCCGCCACTCGGGGCAGTCAATTGATCACCAAGGGACCTGCCGATCTTGGTCCGGATCGGTTGTGGAACTCGGTACGGTTTCGTGGCGCTCTTTGCGGGACGGCCCAGCAGAATGCCTGTCTCGGGGCGGCCCCGCAGGACATCCATCGAGAAGGCGGCTCGACCGGGCGCTTCACCACTGGGCGACCCGGCGGCACCCATCACAGGGCGGCTCGGCGGAGTGCTCACCGCGGGGGCAACTCGGCCCAGACCGCGTGGCCCACCGCCTGCGTCCCCCGCACCCCGACCCGAACCGCCAGGCCGGCGACCAGCGCCAGGCCCCGGCCGTCCTCGGCAAGCGCATCGGCGTCGCGACGCGGGGCGAACCTCGGGGTCGCTCCCCAGCCGCAGTCGTAGACGGTGACCCGGATCGCGGTGGTCCTGCGGGCCACCTCCACGATGAAGGTGCCGTACGGCTGCCCGCTGGCGGTGTGCGCGACGGCGTTGGCGGCCAGCTCGGCGACGATCTGCTCGGCGTCGTCGCGGCGGGGAGAGTCCTCCAGCAGGAAGCGGACGAAGCGGCGGGCCTCCGGGATCTGGTCGGCGCGGCCGGGGAAGGTCCGCCGGTAGGTCATGCCCCCGGGCCACAGCCCCACCATGGCGTCCACCAGCATCGGCGCCACCTCGCCGCAGGCGAGGGCATCATCGGCGGGAGCAGGGATCGCCTCGTCGGAGATGGAGCTCGCCTCAGCGGGAGTGGGACCCACCTCGTCAGGAGCAGGGCTCGCCTCGTCGGGGGCAGCGGTCATGTCGTCTCCTCGGATGCGTGTTTCTCGGGTGGGTGTCCTTGGGCCCGTGTCCTCGCGTGCGCGCGAGGAACCGTCCCGCACACGGTGACGCGGACCGCCCGCCGCGCCGATCCCCATCCGCGTCCGCCGGACCACCCCACCCGAACACCCCGCCGACCTGCGCCGACCCCGCACCGGCCGCCCGCGTATCCCCACTTCCCCGCACGTCTGTCACACAAAGTGACGGATCGTTTACGATTACCGTACGGTATGGCTCGGCGGAGGAGGCGACCCATGACAGGCGAGGGCTACCGGACCCTGCTCGACTGCCGGCGACGCAGCACCGCCCTGCGCGCCCGCTCCTTCACCTACGACCAGATCGCCGACGTCCTGGCTCTGGATCACGACGTCAGTCCGTTGCGGCTGTACCGCTACGCCCACGGCCGCACCGCCGCCGACGTCGTCGCCGCCCACAACGACCTCGACCCCGCCGGTACGGCCGGCCTCCGCGAAGCCCGGCTCTACGACTACGAGTCCTGGCCCGCCACCGGCCGCCGCCCACCGGCCCGCACCCTGGCCATTCTCGCCCGCCTCTACCAGACCACCGCCCGTCACCTGGTCACCGAACAGGCCTACGCCACCTACCGCCCCCGCGACCGCGACCTCCTCGATCGCGCCGACCACCGCCACCTCGACCTCCACCACCGCCCCTCTCACGAGGCACCCGCCCTGTCGGGCCTTCCCGGGAGCGCTCCCCTGCCAGGCATGGATCGGGCGGCTCCACCGGGCCTCCCTCAGACCCCGTGGGGGCTCGTCCACCCGGCTCCCCTGCAACCAACCACGACCTCTGACATGACCCACCTGTCCCCGTGTAACGAAGCCCTCGCCTCATGGCCTCTGGCGTCCGGCCCCGGTGAGCGTGCCAGCATGAACCAGCAGCCGCCCACCGCCTCCGGCCTCTTCCCAGGCTCCCCGGGCGGCCCGCCCGCGCACTTCACCGGCGGCTCGTTTGCAGCCGCCTCCGGTGGTTCGTTGGCAGGTGCGGCGGACTGCACCGGACTGCTGCGCGCCCTCACCGCCGAGGAGGCCGACATCAAACGCCGCGACCTGCTCTTCGAACTCGCCCTGCTCCTCGGCGGCGCCCCCGCCCTGCCCCTGCTGCGCCACCTGCCCGAGGGCGACCGCGGCCGCCTCGCCACCCTCGCCCGCCGGCACACCGCCGTCGATGACAGTGCCCTCGACCTGCTGGAACGCCTGACCGCCCGCCTATGGGCGCTGGACGAAGAACTCGGCCCCGCCAAGGTCCTGCCCGTGGCCGAGGCCAAACGCGCCCTCGTCGACGACCTGCTCCGCCACGCCACCCCCATCCCCGCACTACGCGCCCGCCTGCTGAGCCTGTACTGGAGCCTGTCCCACCTCACCGGCTGGAGCCGCTTCGACCTACTCGACTACGAAGGCGCCACTCGCCGCTACACCGAGGGCCTGGCCGCCGCCCACGAACTCCGTTCCCCCGCCCTTTTGGCGCACCTGCACGGTCTGCTCGCCCACATGGCGCTGTATCGGAAAAGGCCCACCGTCGCACTGGATCACGCCTTCGCCGCCGAAGGCTGGGCCAAAGAGAGCGGCAACCATCTCCAGCAGTCGGCGACCGCCATCCAGGTCGCACGAGCGATCGCCGTCGCCAAGCATGACCCGCGCGCCCTCCGCCTCCTGGACCGCGCCACCGATCTTGCCGACAGGAGCCAAGGCGGATCAGACCTGCGGCACCTGTTCTGGCTCACCCCGGAACGCGTTGCGTCCTACCGAACGTTCTGCCTTATCGAACTCAAACGCCCCGACCTGGCCATCTCCGAGGCACAGCGGCGCCTGGCCGCGATGGGGCCGGACTCGGTCCGGGAGCGAGGCATCCTGCAACTGGAGTATGCCCTCGCCCTGATCGACCACCGCGAGATCCCTGAAGCCGCCGCAATGATCGGCGAAGCCACCGGGATCGTCGCCGGCCACAGCTCCACCCGCCTCGCCCACTCCGTACGGCAGGCCCGCAACCAGCTTCAACCCTGGCAGGACAACAGGCACGTCCGAGACTTGGACGAAAAACTCCGCGCCCTCACAATCACCGGCCAATGATTCGACTCACGGGCAAGGATACTTAGAGGACGCAAGTACAGCTTGGTTCGACAGCAGGATTATAGGTCGAGATCGGCCGAGCCCTTCCCATTGTCAAGCTTCCGCTCTTGAGCCAATTCTATCGCGACTTCCAATTGATCACGGGCTGACTGAAGCCGCGAGCCAGTCGACCTTAAAGCTTCGCGTTCCAATATTGCGATCGCCTGATTACTAAATTCCCCCATATCGCCTAGAAGGAATGCTGCATAGTCAAAATCCTTTCCCAAAAGATTTGCAACAGCATTTTCAATAATTGGCAGCGCATCCAGCATGCGCCCGCGACAATATTCCTCTATCTCAATGGCGCATCCATTTACCACAATTCTTTCATTGCACCCAAAGCTGCGGAATATTTCATGGAGCATCAACCAGCCACAATCAGGAAGATATTCTCTGGACCGCAACTCATCGAGAATCACATCAGTAACCGCAGCTGCCGAAGTATATAAGTCTCCCTGATTAACCACTTTCCCGTACAGGGCACGGAATGCATCTGACCGCTGTTCATATGTGCCGTGAAGAAGCTGTTGCAGAACTGCGGGAACACCTGATGCGTCACCGCTCATCGTTTTAAGTTCTTGCCAGTCCCACATCATTCGAACTCGTTCTCGTCTGCTAGCGTTTTGTCCATCGCCGGTCTGGCGGCACCTGTGTCGGATCGATCCAGCCTCGGCACCTATCGCAGAAGTCCGCCTCCTTCATTGAGTCCGGGTGGGCTGGGTGTCCATACCGAATATCCTCACGCCGCGATCCTCGACTAATGAGATCATCCCGTGCGAGATCCTCAGCGCAGTGTGTTGATGGCCCTTTCTCTGACCGCTTCCTGCCGACAGCTACGGCGCCCGTGACACAGTCGACCGCGCCAACCATCATGACATGCTTATTACGCTGTGTATTCGACATGCCTTCACGAGCTTCATCCCGTGCCCTATCAGCGATATCCCAGCATTCCTCATCCGAATAAAGAGGACCATCATTGTGAACAAGTACTGTTCGGTCGCCTGCTACCACATGATAGGTGTGGAAGTCGTCGATCGTCAGATTGTGGACGCGCTGAGTGGCGGTCCACTTCTTGATCGCTTTGATCTGGACGTAGGTGCCGGCGCTGGTTCGCAGCACCATGCCAGGTAGGAGCTCGCTGGCCTTGACCCAGGAGCGGAGGTTGACGACCCAGAAGGGATGGCCGTCAGTCGCGACGACGCTTCCGCTCCCCCGACCCTCTCCGGCAGAGGTGTCGATGACGACCCGCACGAGATGCTTCACGCCGTTGCCTGTGATCAGATGACTGACGCGCTTCGCGGCCGTCTGCCCGGTCTCAGGATCAGCGGCGATCACTTGATCGCCAACCTCTACATCCTCGATCGGCTTGGTAGTGCCGTCAGCCATCAGCACCTTGGTGCCGGGGACAAAACTGTTGGGCGTATCGCACGAAGTCGTAGGCAAAGAGGTGATCGGCGGAGGCAGAGGAGCATCCGGATACCGATCCCCGAGATCAGGATCAGTGGACGTGGAAGAGTCAGCACCGCTTCCCGTGCCGCTATCCGTCTTTGGCAAACATCCGGACAGCGAACTGGAGTAACTGAAGCCGATAGAGAAAGAACAGGATTCACCGGCACAGCTACTACCATTCCACGCCTGACATGATATCCCGCTTCCTCCGTCCCCTTCGACAGTGCCGATATCAATTGGATTATGGCCGGTATAACTTCCTCGACAAGGACCGGTCTGACACTGCCAATCAATCTCTGCCTGAGTTGGCGGCTTATCTTTCGTAACATTGTTAGGATCGTTTTTGAACCAATCAGATTTCGTATCGATAGGCGGCTCTTTCTCCACATGAGTCCGCGTTTTGTCTACAGGAGCCTGCCTCTTCGGAAGTGGAGGGGCAGGAGAACAACGACCCGTGCATGAACCGCATCCACCCTTACATCCTCCCGAGTTTTGAGGCCGACTGACCCTTTGCAGAGGCGGCCTGTTGTACAGCTCTCCGGGAGTAGCAGTTCTGCTGCTAGGAAGCGTCTTGTAACGAAGCGTAGGCGGTTGAGTTATTAGGAGATAAATTATTACACCGAACGCGCCGGCCCGACCAATATATTTGAGCGGAAGTCTACTAGGTTGAGATCTAGAAGGCGGTTTAATGGGCTGCTTAAATACAGGCCGCGGAGGGGCGCATCTTGTGTAGAAACCACACTGCTGACTACCATCAGTCAAATGACCAGTGGAGTCGGTGTTGACTAGAGGCGCGCCGTTAACATAAGCGTAACGGTTACCTTGAATTGAAGGGACAGGATCGAGAGTCCAATCGTCGCGGGAGGTGAAGGTACCGCTTCCCGGGCGGTACCAGCGGGCGTGCATGTTCACCTTGCCGGTGTCCGGGTCGGTGTACTCACCCTGGTAGCCAAGGGTCCGCTGGGTGCCGGAGCGCTGGAGCACCTCGCCGAACGGGTCGTAGGCGGTCGAGTCGACCAGGGCGGTGCCGGAGAAGGTGCCCACCAGGTCGCCGTGCAGGTCGGTCATGGTGCCGAGCGCGGGGCCGGTCCCCTCCTGGAGGCTGAGCAGGCCGCCGGCCAGGTCGCGGC
Organism: Streptosporangium sp. NPDC048047; assembly: GCF_040653115.1. Taxonomy (NCBI): domain Bacteria; kingdom Bacillati; phylum Actinomycetota; class Actinomycetes; order Streptosporangiales; family Streptosporangiaceae; genus Streptosporangium; species Streptosporangium sp. NPDC048047. Next base: position 254,687 of record NZ_JBEZNH010000003.1, read on the forward strand.
CGTACTTGGCCTGGAGCGCGCCGGCCCCATCGGTGACGGTGACGATGTCGTTGCTCAGGCCGGAGTAGACGAACCGCTGCTGGGCGACACCCTTGGTACGGGAGGTCATCCGGCCCAGAGCGTCGTAGCCGTAGCTGGCGTCCCCGTCGGAGACCATCTGGTCGAAGGCGTCGAACACGAGGTTCTTGGTGACGCCGCCGGTGGTCTCGGTGGCCACCGTACCGCGGGCGGTGTAGGTGTAGTCGGTGCCGCTGCCGGACAGCAGCCGGTTGCGCTCGTCGTAGACGAAGGTCTTGTCCCCGGCCTTGGTGCGGTTGCCCGCGTCGTCCCACTCGTAGGCGGTGGCCTTGCCGTCCGGGGCGGTCCAGGAGGTCAGACGTCCGGAATGGTCGTAGCCGTAGGTGTTGACCCCGGCGCCCGCCGTACCGCTGGTGGTCTTGGTGACGAGGTTGTCGTCCTTGTCCCAGTCATAGGCGATCTTCGACAGCTGGGTACCGCCGCTGTTCTTCAGCGTGTGGGAGGTGAGGCGGTCCACGGCGTCGTAGGTGTAGCTCTGCGTGTTGACCGGGTTGGCGGAGGTCTGGCTGGTGAGCCGGTCGGCGTTGTCGTAGCCGTAGGTCCAGGTGCGGCCGGTGACCGGGTCGGTGGCCGTCTTCAGCCGGCTGGCGTTGTCGTAGGTGTAGGTGGACGTGCCGGCGGTGTCGACGCGCTGGGTGGTGTTGCCCAGGCCGTCGTAGGCGTAGGCGGCGACCTGGTTGGTGGCCTTGGACACCTTGGTCAGCAGGCTGCGGTCGTTGTACTCGAGGGTGTAGTCACCGATGGCGGTCAGCCGGCCGGCGTCATCGTAGGTGAGGTTCCGCTCGGGGGTGTCCACCCCGGCCCCGGCGCCGGTCTGCTTGGTGACCTGACCGAGATGGTCGAAGACGCGGTCGATGCGCACCCCGCCCGGCTGCAACGTGGTCACGGCGTTGCCCGCCGCATCGTAGCCGGTGGTCCAGGTCCGGTCGGCGGCATTCGGGTGGGCGGTGGTGGCCGGTTCGATGACCGACTCGGCCAGACCGAGGACGTTGTAGGTGGTCCAGGTGGCGTTGCCGCGCCCGTCGGTGAGGCGGGTACGGGCACTGGTCGCGTCGTAACCGAACGTCGTGGTGATCGACTTGTCCGCGGAGACCGGCTCGACGAGCGAGGTCATCCGGCCCAGCGCGTCGAAGGTCCGCCGGGTGACGTGCCCCTCACCGGAGGTGCCGCTGGTCGCGTTGCCGGCCGCGTCGTAGCCGAAACCCATGCTGCGGACGACCGCACCGGTGGCGTCGAGGTCCTTGGCCCCGGTCTGCCGCCCGGCCAGGTCGTAGACGGCCTCGGTGGCGTTCTTCAGCGGGTCGGTCACCTTGACCGTACGGCCCGCGAGGTCGTAGTCGACGGTGGACTTGTTGAGGTTCGGGTCGGTGGTGGCGGTGACCTCCCCGGCGGCGTTGACCTCGTAGCCGGTGGTCTTGCTGCCCGGGGCGACGCTCTTGGTGAGGTTGCCCGCGGTGTCATAGGTGAGGGTCGTGGTGTAGGCGGCGGTGGTCGGCCTGCGCTCGATCCGCGTCTGAGTGATCTTCCGGCCGAGATCGTCGTAGGTGGCCTCGTCACGGGCGCCGGTCGGGTCGATCGTGGCCAGCGGCTCGCCCAGCAGGTCGAACTGGGTCACCCACTGCCCGCCCGGCCCCGAAGGGCCGGGGTCGGTGACCCGTACCGGGTTGCCCAGCGCATCGTACTCGGTGGAGGTGACATAGCCGCGCTCATCGGTGACCTTGGTCTTCCGCCCCGCCGCGTCGTACTCGATGCCGACCTTGGGGGTGACCGCCTCACCGCCCGGCGGGGTGTAGGGCGGGGAGGCCGCCGAGGTGAGCCGCCCGGCCTTGTCGAAGGCGGAAGTGAGCCTGCGGCCCTCCGCGTCGACGGTCTGGGTGGGCAGGCCGGCGGTGTCGTAGCCGTACTTCTCCGTCGGGCGGCCGTCGGCGGCCGACCCGGTCTTCTCGACCTTCACCCGCGGGGAGGTCTTCTCCACGAGCTGTCCCGCGATGTCGTAGCGCATCTCGGTGGTGAAGTCGGCGGCGGTGGCGCCGGAGGCGTTGCCGCGCGGGTCGGTGGTCGTGACCAGCAGGCCGCGATCGTCGTAGGTGCTGGTGGAGACCAAGTCGTCGTCGCCGTTCTCCACGGTCTGCCGCGTCACCTGGTTCAGCGCGTTGTAGACGTAGAGGGTGGACTCCGTCCGGGTGGTGCCCGCACCGGTGAGGGTCTTCTTGGTGACGTTGTTCGCCTCGTCGTACTCAAGAGTGGTCTTGCGCTTGAGCGTCGCGGGGTCGAACGTGGTCGAGGTCAGGCGGCTCGCGGCGTCGTAGACGTACTCGGTGGTGGCCTTGCCGCCGCCCTTGACCTGCTTGGTGAGGTGGCCGGCCGCGTCGTAGACGTTGTCCTCCAGCACTACGTCGGTGGTGGTGGTCAGGCCGTTCAGCTTGACGTCGTCGCCGATCACCTGGGAGAGCAGGTTGTCGGCGAAGTAGGTGTAGGAGGTCTTGCGGCCCATCGCGTCGACCTGGGCGGCCAGCCGACCGCCGGGGTCGTAGGAGCGCGACTCCAGCACCACGTCCTTGGCGGGCTGCGGGCTGACCGGGCTGCCGGTCCAGTTCTTCAGCGTCGTGGTGGCCGGCTCGCCGCGCTTGGTGTAACCGAAGGTACGGACGACACCCAGTTGGTCGGTGATCGAGACGCGGGCGCCGGTGGCATCCCAGGCAGTCCGGACCACGCCGCCCTCGGGGTCGGTCACCGTCTCCACCCGGCCAGAGGCGTCATAGGTATAAGCGGTGACGCGCTCCGGGTCCCCGCCGGTCAGGTCTGACAGCGTCTCGGTCAGCTTGTTGCCGTCGGCGTCGTAGGTATAGGTGACCTTGGCGGTGTGGGTGACGTCGGTGACCTCGTTCTTCACCCCGGGCCCGGTCTGGGTCAGCATGCGCCCAAGACCGTCGTAGGTGAACGTCGTCATCGCCCCGGTGGGATGCGCTTCGGAGACCTCGGTGCGGGTGAGCATGCGGCCCACCGCGTCATAGGTGAACTTCGTGACCAGGCCGGAGGGGCTGGTCTGCTCGGCCAGATCACCAGCCGAGGTGTAGCGGTAGGTCGTCTCCTTGCCCCTGGCGTCCTTCGCCGACTTCACCAGCCCGGCCGGAGTGTTCCCACCGCCGATGGCGGGTTCGGTGCCGTCGGTGTAGGCGGTGAGCGTCGAGCGACCGTTGGGGAAGTCGGCGGTGACGGGAGCGGTCTCCTTGAGGGGCTCGCCGTACTCGTTGTACTCCCACTTGGTGGCGTAGGTGTCATCCGTCTCCCCCGCCGAGCGAGGGTCACGATAGACGAGAACGCGGTCGTTGCGAGGGTCGAACTCGTCATCGGCATTACGGTAATAGCCGTACCTGCGTACTGAGGTTTGAGACAAAAGGCACACGATCGGCGGTTCGGTCGCCGGATTCTCCGCGAGAGAGCATGTCCCTCTGGTTAGAACGTTACCCCGCTTGTCGTGGGTCATCACGACCGCGTTTTCATTAGGATCGGCGACCAGCCATGAGTAGCCCCCAGCGTCATACTCATAGCTGGTCTTCTTACCGAGCTGATCGGTCTGGGTCACCAGCCGATAACCGCGCCACGCGTCGTGCTCGTAGACGAGCTTCCCGTCCTGGGGATCGGTGACCGTCACCGTGGACATTCCCGTGGCGGTCACTGGAGTCGGCTCACCGATCTTCCAGACACCTCCATGCTGGTCGGTATGGGTCTTGAGCCGGTCGGTCGCCGTGTCGTAGGTGTTTTCGGCCCACACTCTCCCGGACGGGAGGGTGATCTTTGACATCAGATGCGGTACGGCCTGGCGGGCAGCGTAGTGCTCGGCGGCCTCCACTCCCGTCAGCGGGCGGTCGTAAACGGCGGCCTCATCGATGTAGCCGTTCAGCCCCCACTCCGCGGTTCCAGTGGTGACCGAGGTAGCAGAAGGCCAACCGGAGGTGATTCGGCCGTTTCCGATCGTGACATGCCTCAACCAGTTGTGGTCGATCGTTCCGTTCAGTGATCCGACCGGAGCTCCGTCGAGGTAAAGAGTCTGGCTGGCACCCGAACCCGTCAGGATGACGTGATGCCAGGCGCCGTTGTTCACCGCACCGGGTGAAGTGATAGGGGCTATGACCGCGTTTGCTGCGTTGACGACCCGGAACTGCCCTCGGAGCTTGCCGTCCACTCCGACATAAAGGAACGGCTGGCCTTTACTGAATCCCAGTTCCTCAGTAGAGCCGGTAGCGTCGGTGGCGTAAGCGATCACTCCGGATGAGGTGGTCTTGAACCAGGTTTCCAGTGAAACCTGGCCCCCTAGACGAGCGATGAGATGTTCAGGAAGTCTCACCTTCGATGTGCCTGACAAGCGAGCGGCGGTGTTGGTGGAACCAGCCAGTGCTCCAGGCTCAGCGAGCGTTACACCTTCGTAAGTGGCCGGACCCGCACCCCAGCCCAAGCTGGTTGCTTCGGTCGTCGGCGACTCGCACAACTGAGGAGTGATGGTGCAGATCGGGTTTGGGGTCGGCGAAGGAGGCCGGTTAGCCGGTTCGCCCAAACGCCAGTAACCGACCGGTTCGTCATCCTGGATGACTCCCTGATATCCCGACCCTGTCGTGTAGTCATAGGTGGTGCAGTGTGTGGGGCCCTGCGGTGTGCAGACCTTGTGTAGCTTGTCCCCCTGGTACTCATATGTCCACGTCAGCGGCGTGCCGTTCACCGGATCCGTCGACACACTCGCTACTCGTGACCCGTTCCAGGTGAACGTCAGCGAACGTCCCCCGGTCGCCCGTACCTCCGTGAGCTTGCCATCGGTATAGACGAAGTCCTGGACACGACCGCGATTGTCGCTCACCTTCACCAGGCGACCGTAGGAGTTGAACATGTACGAGGTGGAGGACTTGTCCATCAGACGCCAGCCACCGCCGGCCGTCTGTGTGAAAGTGGCGAACATGCCCGGAGGTGGCTGGAAGCCCCCGTCACCTCGCGGCGCGAAGCGCAGTGTACGACCGTCCGGGTAGGTGACCAGGACCGCCCCACTCGTCTCGGGCTGAACTTTCATGTCGAACCGAGTGGACCACCCTGCACCGAAGATCCCATCACGCCGTGCGTCCTTGCTGTTGTACGAGCGGCGCACGTTCAACGGCGGTCCTGCTGTCGGAACCGAAGCGTCCATCACAGCGGTGGTGTAGTTTCCCGACGTCTGTTCGAACTCTTGACCGTTGGCTCCATTTATCGCCAGCTGTGACGTGATAGTAGGCTGACGGGCACCAGTAACGAATGACCGACTGTTCGAGGTGATGTTGTTACCGCCGGGGTCGGTGATCTTCGCCCACCAGGCATACGTCTTGGCCCACTTCAGCTCACCAACCGGGACCTTCCAGGAGTTAACTCCTTTGGGAAGCTTTCCCGAGTATGCGATCTGATCCGACGGCAGCAGGCACTCTTTCACCGGATCGATCTCATCATCGTCATCGGGCAGCTCACATACTGTGAACTCGTACTGAAGCAGAGACTCGTCTCCGGTGCCGTGAGCCGTCAAGGTAGGCGTCACCGTACCTAGCAACGCACCGTTCAGCGGCCATAGGTCTTCCACTTCAAGAGGGCTGGCCACCGCCCCGGAGACAGAATTCTGAACCCTCTTTGACGAATCATCGGAACGCGTCTTCTTAGCCCCGCCCGTTGCGACCGAAAGCTTCTCAGCACGGGAAGGCACTGAACGGATATCGACAGGAAGCGCCTGCTTTGGGAGCTCCGCTCTCTTCGAAGGTACTCTCCTGTCCGCTGCCGTCTTGGTTACGGCAGCGGCCACGATGTGTGGCAGTCCCTCAGCCGTCCCCGACTGTTGTTTCGGCGATTCGACGTCACCTTGGGCATGCGCAATGGGAAGTGCAATAGCCGCGACCGGCGACACTTGCAGTGACAGCAATCCTGGAGCCAGCAGCGCGGTGAGAACAAGCCTCAGCCAAGTCTTACGACCTGTAGAACGAGCCCACGGCAAACCACGGCGCATACGCCGTCACCCTCCGAACAGTCCGCGTGACGGCGAAAGCCATCACGTTTCTCCACCGCGCGCGGCGGCCACGGCGGCGTGGACCGACGGTTCGGAGGACAGCAGTCAGCAAACGATCAGAAGGTACACATGGAACGATCCGCTCCACAAGATCTAGATAAGGAGCAAATAAGAAAAACAACCAGTTCGAAATCAGGAACGGAGGATTGTCACATAAGCGGTCACGGAGAGTAAGAATCTCGGTGAACAGGGGGTCCATAGGACGTATTAAGGGGTGACACTTTCAGCCCCGAGCGCCTTCGAACCACATGGCCGTCTCCGGCTGACGGCGACGGCGACATGCCGATGCACGCGGTGCCCGTACGGCGGGCCCCTGCGAGCGGGCCTCGTGCCGGGAAGAGAGTCAGGAGCCCGCGCGGGCCAGGACTTCCAGGGGGTCGGCGAGGACCTGGGCGAAGGCCAGTTCGGCGGCGCCCATCAGGGTCGCGTCGTCGCCGAGGGCGGCGGTGCGCAGGCGCAGGCCCTCACGTGAGGCGGCGAGGGCGTCGACGGCGAGTCGGCTGCGGACCTGGGCGGCGGAGCCGAGGTAGACCTCGCGGAGCATGCCGCCGAAGATGACCATCTCGGGGTTGAAGATGTTGACGAGGTTGGCGACGCCCAGGCCGAGCCAGTCGCCGACCCGGCTGAGGGCCGCCTGGGCGACGACGTCACCGCGGTCGGCGGCGTCGACCACGGCCCGTACGGCGTCGCGGCCGATCAGACTCTCGCCGTGGCCTCCGGTCTTCACTTCGACCGCCACGGCTCCGGTGACCTGCGGTGTCTCCGGTTCCTCATTCGCGTCCCCCGGCGCGACCGCGATCCGCTCCGCGCCCTGCGACGCGCCCGGTCCTCGGCCGGTGCCCGATGACGCGCTCATGCCCGTGCCCTGGCCCGCGCCCGGCTGCGGGACGACCGCGCCGCGGGGGACGCCGGGCATGCGGCCCGCCGCCTCCAGCAGTGTCCGCTCCCCCACCTCCGCCTCCAGGCAGCCCAGCGACCCGCAGCCGCACAGGCGGCCCTTGGGGTTGACGACCATGTGGCCGATCTCGCCGCCGAAGCCGCCGTGGCCGCCGAGGAGCTGGCCGTTGACGATGATGCCGCCGCCGACACCGACGTCGCCGTGCATGTAGATGAGGTCGCGGCAGCCGGTGCCGACGCCGCGGGAGTGTTCGGCGAGGGCCCCGAGGTTGGCGTCGTTGCCGACCTTGACCGGCATGCCGAACGCGAGCCGGCGGGTCATCTCCTCGGCGAACGGCACGTCCTTCGCCGGGCCCATGTTGGGCCCGAACCGCACGACGCCGTCGCCGCGGTCCACGCCGCCGGAGAAGGCCGCGGCGGCGCCCACGCACACGGTGTCGGAGCGCGTCTTGCGGCGCATCTGCCGGGCGAACCCGGCGAGCGGGCCGACGATCTCCTCCAGGGAGAAGGGGCCGCGCCGCCGTACGGTCTCGCGGCGGTCGAGGATGGCGCCGCCCAGGCCGACGCGGGCGGCGACCAGCCGGTCGACGCCCACGTCGAAGGCGAACACGTAGACCCGCGCCGACTCGGGGCGCACCACCAGGGAGGGGCGGCCCGCCCGGCCGGTCTCCCTGGGCAGCTCCTCGCGGACCAGACCGGCGGCGGTCAGGTCGGCGGTGAGGGCCATGATGGTGCTGCGGTTGAGGCCCATCCGGCTGGTCAGCTCCGCGCGCGAGGTCGGGCCGCCGAGGTGGACGTGCCGGAGGAGGGCGCCGAGATTGTGGCGCCGGATCTCCTCCTGGGAGGGGCCAGCCCGCATCGCGTGGGTTTCCTTCGGGGGGTCGGGGTCGCTGATCACCTTAGACCAGTGGCGGCGGCCCTCTTGCGGGACAGGGCGTCGACCCCGGCGGCCAGCAGCAGAACCGCTCCGGTGACGACGTACTTGACGCCCGAGCTGTAGCCCATCAGGCCCATGCCGTTCTCGATGACGGCGACCACGGTGCCGCCGAGGATGGCGTCCAGCACGCGGCCCTTGCCGCCGAAGAGGCTGGTGCCGCCGATCACGGCCGCGCCGACCGCGTACAGCAGCACGTTGCTGCCGCCGGTGTTGGGGTCGACGGAGCTGGCACGGGAGGCGGCGATGATGCCGCCGACGGCGGCCATGCCGGAGCAGATGACGAACGCGCTGATCTTCATGCGGTCGACGTTGATGCCGGCCCGGCGCGCGGCCTCGGCGTTGCCGCCGACGGCGTACAGGTGACGGCCGTACGCGGTACGGCGCAGCACGAACGTTCCCAGCACCAGCAGGACCGCGATGATCGGCACGACGACCGGAACGCCGGTCAGCGACACGACCGCGGGGTTGCGGCTGCGCTCCAGGTTGAGGATGTAGACGGCGGCGCCGCCGAGCACGGCGAGGGCGCCCACCCGGACGGCGATCAGCGCGATCGGGTCGGAGACCAGGCCGCGGGAGGTCCGCTTGCGCGCGCGGACGAACTGGAGCGCGGCGTAACCGACGACGCCGAGGGCCAGCAGCGCCCAGCCCAGCGCGGGCGGGAGGTACTTGTTGGAGACGGCGACGATCGTCTCGTCGCGGATGGAGATGTTGGTGCCGCCCTTGACCAGCAGCAGGACGAGCCCCTGGAAACCGAGGAAGGCGGCGAGGGTGACGACGAAGGACGGGATGCCGAGTTTGGCGACGATCGTGCCGAGGACGGCGCCGATCACCACGCCGGTGAGGATGGCCGCGGCGACCGCGACGTACCAGGGCAGACCCTGCTCGGTGAGGAGGATCGCGAGGACCGAGGCGCAGACGCCGCTGGCGAAGCCCGCCGACAGGTCGATCTCGCCGAGCAGCAGGACGAAGACGAGGCCCATCGCGATGACGGTGACCGCGGCGCCCTGGGTGAGGAGGTTGGCGAAGTTGCCGGAGGTGAGGAAGGAGGGCCGCAGGATCGAGAAGACCGTGCAGAGCACGACCAGACCGAACACGGCGGGAAGTGCGCCCATGTCGCCGCCGCGTACCCGCTCGGCGTAGCCGCGGACGCTGCCGCTGATGGTGGGGGCCTCGGGCGCGCGCGGCGAGGCGATCGTGTCGGTCATGCGCTGACTCCGTTGGTGAGGCCGAGGTCGCCGCTGCGGCCGGAGGTGATCAGTTCGACGACCTGCGCGTGGGTGACGTCGGACGTCTTGACCTGCGCGGCCATCCGGCCCAGGTAGAGGGCGGCGATCCGGTCGGACACGGCGAACACGTCGTTCATGTTGTGCGAGATGAGCACGACGGCCAGTCCCTGGTCGGCCAGGCGGCGGACCAGTTCGAGGACCTGCGCGGTCTGGGCGACGCCGAGCGCGGCGGTCGGCTCGTCGAGGATGACGACCTTGCTGTTCCAGAGCACGGCCTTGGCGATGGCCACGGTCTGGCGCTGGCCGCCGGAGAGGCTGGAGACGTGCTGGCGGATGGACTTGACGGTCCTGACCGACAGGCTCTCCAGGGTCCTGGCGGCCATCTCCTCCATGGTGTCCTCGTCGAGGACGATGCCGCGCCGGTGCTCCCGGCCGAGGAACATGTTCTGGACGATGTCGAGGTTGTCGCAGAGCGCGAGGTCCTGGTAGACGATCTCGATGCCGAGTTCGGCGGCGTCGCGGGGACTGTTGATCTGGACGGTCTTGCCGCCGAAGAGGTACTCGCCGGAGTCGACGGGATGGATGCCGCCGATGCACTTGACGAGGGTGGACTTGCCGGCGCCGTTGTCGCCGACCAGCGCGGTGACCTCTCCGGGATGTACGGAGAAGTCGACGTCGTGCAGGACCTGGACGGGGCCGAAGCTCTTGTCGATCCCGCGGATCTCCAGGACGGGGGTCATGAGGGTTTTCTCCCTGTGTTCGTTGCGCGCGGCCCGTTCGAGGCCCGGCCGTTCACCGCCGGCCCGTTCACGGCCCGGCCGCTCACCGCCGGGTCGGCGCCCGCCCGGCCGAGGGGTACGGCGGAGCCGCACCCGGACGGGGTGCGCCCGCCTCCCATGAGGCGGGGCGGGCGCACCCCGGCGCATCGTTACTGGATTCCGGCCTCGGTGCACTTGTCGGCGAACTCGCCGGTGCACAGCTCGTCCTTGGTCACGTAGCCGTCGGCCACGACGTCCTTGACGTTGTCGAGGTAGATGGCCTGCGGGTCCAGCAGGACCGCCGGGACGTCCGCGTTGCTCTCGGTGTCCTTGACGCTGCCGGTCGCGGCCGGCTTCTCACCCTTGGCGAGCGCGATGGCGAGCTGGGAGGCGGCGTCGGCCTCCTTCTTGATGGCCTTGTAGACCGTCATGCACTGGTCGCCGGCGAGGATGTTCTGCAGGCCCTGGACGGTGGCGTCCTGGCCGGTGACCGGGACCTTGCCGTTGAGCTTCTGCTTCTTCAGCACGGTGATGGCGGCGTTGCCGAGGCCGTCGTTGGCGGCGAGCACACCGGCGATCTTCGGCTGCTCGGTCAGCATCTGCTCGAAGATCGTGCCGGCCTGGGCGTTGTCCCAGTCGGGAACCGACTGGTCGGGGCCCTTGACGTACTCCTTGGAGTCGTACTTGGGCTTGAGCACGCCGTCGTAGCCGTTCTTGAAGAGCGTGGCGTTGTTGTCGGTGGGCGAGCCGTTGAGCTCGGCGATGATCGGCTTGTCGGCCTTCTTGTCGGTGAGGCACTTGACCAGGCCCTCGCCCTGCAGCGTGCCGACCTTGGTGTTGTCGAAGCTGACGTAGTAGGCGGCGCCGCCGCCCAGGGTGAGGCGGTCGTAGTCGATGGTGGCCACGCCCTGGGACTTGGCCTTGTCGAGCACGGCCTTGCCGGTGCCGCTGTCGAGGTTGGCGATCATCAGCACGGTCGCGCCGTTGGTGATCATCTGGTCGGCGATGGTCTGGAACTGGGTCTTGTCGCCCTGGGCGTTCTGGATGTCGTAGGCGATGCCCGCGGACTTGAACGCCTCCTCCAGGTACTTGCGGTCGGCGGTCTCCCACCGGGCGGAGGACTTGCTGTCGGGCAGGATGACGCCGACCTTGCCGGCGGCCTTGGCCCCGGCGTCTCCGGAGGCGGAGGCGGCGCCCTCGGGGGCGGCGGTGGTGCCGCCGTCGTTTCCACAGGCGGCGAGGCCGAAGGTGAGGAGCGAGGCGGCGGCGGTCAGGCTGAGGATCCCCTTGCGCATCGTGCACGGGTCCTTTCGTCAAGGAGGGCGGGGGGTATGGGTAGAGGCGTGCCGGGTCAGCGGGTACGGCCGGCCGGGGTCGGCCCGCCTTCCCGTTGAATGTTGTTTGCCGCAACGTATGCCGCCGTTGGCCTCAGCACCAGACCTTTCGTCGGTAAAGTTTGTTGTCGCCGGTAACAATCCAGAAACGCGGGCTTAACCCAGTGCGCCGGTAATGATCAACGAGAGCGCGGAAACCGCGACCAGCACGAGGATCGCCGTCCTGACCCGCCCGCCGTCCAGGAAACGCCGCAGCGGCCTGGACACCGCGAACCCCGCGACGAGGAAGGGGATCAGCAGCGCGCCGAAGGAGAGCGCCCGGACCGGCAGCCGGTCCACGAACGCGAGGACGGCCAGCGACTGGCAGGCACTGATCATGAAGAACATCGCGAGGGTGGCCCGGATCTGCGGGCCCTTGGCGTTCTGGTAGACCAGGGCCATCGGCGGGCCGCCGATCCCGGTCGCGGTGCCGGTGATCCCGGAGACGAAGCCCGCCCCGGTGACGGTGCCGCCCGTACGGCGCACCGCCACCGCCCGCCCGGTCAGGCCGACCGCGAGCAGCACCATCGCCCCGACGAGGACGCCAAGGACCCGCGTGGAGACGTGGAGGACGACCAGACCGCCCAGGAGGCTGCCGGGCACCCGGCCCAGGAGGGCGAATCCCAGTCCCCGCCAGTCCACCCTGCGCCACTCGGCGGCCAGCGTGAACAGCGGCAGCGTGGCGTTCACGACCTGGGCGGCCCCGGGCATGAGCGTGGGGTCGAGCAGGGCGATCAGCGGGGCGGCCACCAGGCCCAGCCCGAAGCCGATCGCCCCCTGCACGACCGCTCCGGCGAAGACCGCCAGGCCCGCGCAGACGATGATGAGAGTCTCATGGGTCACGGGGCGAGCGTAGCCCCGGTCCTCTCGACGCCGAAAAGGGATTTCCCGCCGAGCCGCCGGAGCGCCGGGCCCCTGAACCACCGGGCTCCCGGAGCGTTGGGCTCCCGGACCGCCGGGGCACCGGGTGCCCCTCCGGCGGAGGCCGCCGGCGCCGGCCGGCGAAGGCCCGGAAAACGCCGAGCCGCCCGGCGGGAGGCGTCCCGCCGGGCGGCTCGGTACGGAGTGCCGCCCCGGCGCGGGGGCGGCGTCACCGCCCCCGCGCCCTCCCGGCTCAGCTCTTGGCGAGCAGGGAGCGCAGCACGTACTGCATGATGCCGCCGTGGCGGTAGTAGTCGGCCTCTCCGGGGGTGTCGATGCGCACGACCGCCTCGAACTCCCTGCCGTCGGCCCGGACCGTCACGGTCTGCGGGACGCCGCCCTCGTTGAGGGCCTCGACACCGGTGATGTCGAAGGTCTCCTCGCCGGTCAGGCCGAGGGAGGCGGCCGTCTCGCCCTCGGGGAACTGCAGCGGCAGCACGCCCATGCCGATCAGGTTGGAGCGGTGGATGCGCTCGTAGGACTCAGCGATCACGGCGCGGACGCCGAGCAGCGCGGTGCCCTTGGCCGCCCAGTCGCGCGAGGAGCCGGAACCGTACTCCTTGCCCGCCAGGACGACGAGCGGGACGCCCGCGGCCTGGTAGTTGACGGAGGCGTCGTAGATGAAGCTCTGCGGGCCGCCGTCGAGGGTGAAGTCGCGGGTGTAACCGCCCTCCACACCGTCGAGCAGCAGGTTCTTCAGCCGGATGTTGGCGAAGGTGCCGCGGATCATCACCTCGTGGTTGCCGCGGCGCGAGCCGTAGGAGTTGAAGTCCCTGACCTCGACGCCGTTCTCGCGCAGGTACTCGGCGGCGGGCGTGCCGACCTTGATGGCGCCGGCCGGGGAGATGTGGTCGGTGGTGACCGAGTCGCCCAGCTTGGCGAGGACCCGGGCGCCGGAGATGTCCGTCACCGGCTGCGGGTCGCGCGGCATGCCGTCGAAGTACGGGGCCTTGCGGACGTAGGTGGAGGCCGGGTCCCACTCGAAGGTGTCGCCGGTCGGGATCGGCAGCGACCGCCAGGTCTCGTCGCCCTTGAAGACGTCGGCGTAGTCGTGCAGGAACATCTCCTGGTCGATGGAGGACGCGACGACGGCCGAGACCTCCTCCGGCGATGGCCAGATGTCGGCGAGGAAGACCGGCTTCCCGTCGGCGCCCGTGCCCAGCGGCTCGGTGTTCAGGTCGATGTCCATGGTGCCGGCGAGGGCGTAGGCGACGACCAGCGGCGGCGAGGCCAGGTAGTTCATCTTGACGTCGGGGTTGATCCGGCCCTCGAAGTTTCGGTTGCCGGACAGCACCGCGGTGACCGCGAGGTCGTTCTCCTGGATGGCGGCGGAGATCTCCTCCTGCAGCGGGCCGGAGTTGCCGATGCAGGTGGTGCAGCCGTAGCCGACCAGGTTGAAACCGATCTTGTCGAGGTACGGCTGGAGGCCGGAGCGCTCGAAGTACCCCGTGACGACCTGCGAGCCCGGGGCGAGGGAGGTCTTGACCCACGGCTTGCGGGACAGGCCCTTCTCGACCGCGTTCCTGGCCAGCAGCGCCGCGCCCATCATGACGTAGGGGTTGGAGGTGTTGGTGCAGCTGGTGATGGCCGCGATGGTCACCACGCCGTGGTCGATCTCGAAGCCCGTGCCGTCGGACAGCGTGACCTGGACCGGCTTGCGCGGGCGGTCGCCGTTCAGCGCGGGGGCGTGCGGGGCGTCGCCGTCGCCGCCGTGCGAGATCGCCGGGGAGTCGGACGCGGGGAAGGACTCGGCGGAGGCCTCGTCCGTCGGGCCCTGGATGCTGGAGACGTAGTCCTTGACGGAGGCGCGCCAGGCGCTCTTGGCCTCCGACAGCGCGATGCGGTCCTGCGGGCGCTTGGGGCCGGCGATGGACGGCACGACCGTGGACAGGTCGAGCTCGAGGTACTCGGAGAAGACCGGCTCCTCGGCGGAGGGGTCGAGCCACATGCCCTGGGCCTTGGCGTACGCCTCGACGAGGGCGACCTGCTCCTCGGAGCGGCCGGTGAGACGGAGGTAGTTGATCGTCTCGCCGTCGATCGGGAAGATCGCGCAGGTGGAGCCGAACTCGGGGCTCATGTTGCCGATGGTGGCGCGGTTGGCCAGCGGCACGCTGGAGACGCCCTCGCCGTAGAACTCGACGAACTTGCCGACGACGCCGTGCTTGCGCAGCGTCTCGGTGATGGTGAGCACCAGGTCGGTGGCGGTGGCGCCGGCCGGGAGCTTGCCGGTCAGCTTGAAGCCGACCACGCGCGGGATCAGCATGGAGATCGGCTGGCCGAGCATCGCGGCCTCGGCCTCGATGCCGCCGACGCCCCAGCCGAGGACGCCGATGCCGTTCTCCATGGTGGTGTGGGAGTCGGTGCCTACGCAGGTGTCCGGATAAGCCTTGCCATCGCGGACCATGACCACGCGGGCGAGGTGCTCGATGTTGACCTGGTGCACGATGCCGGTGCCCGGCGGGACGACCTTGAACTCGTCGAAGGCGGTCTGGCCCCAGCGCAGGAACTGGTAGCGCTCGCGGTTGCGCTCGTACTCACGCTCGACGTTGCGCCGGAAGGAGTCCGGGCCGCCGAAGAAGTCGACGATGACGGAGTGGTCGATGACCATCTCGGCCGGGGCGAGCGGGTTGATCCGCGCCGGGTCGCCGCCGAGGTCGCGGACGGCCTCGCGCATGGTGGCGAGGTCCACGACACAGGGGACGCCGGTGAAGTCCTGCATGATCACGCGAGCCGGGGTGAACTGGATCTCCACACTCGGCGCGGCCTTGGGGTCCCACTGACCCAGGGCGCGGATGTGGTCGGCCGTGATGTTCGCGCCGTCCTCGGTGCGGAGAAGGTTCTCCATCAGGATCTTCAGGCTGTACGGGAGGCGCCCCGACCCCTCGACGGCGTTCAGCCGGTAGATCTCGTATTCCGCGTCTCCGACGCGGAGCGTGTCACGGCTGCCGAAGCTGTTCGTGGACACGGTTCGCCTCCCTCAATCACCCTGTTGGTCTCGAAGCGCCGCCTGGGGGGCGCACCTGAAATCCTGCCGCACCTGCGGAGTGCCCAGGTCTGTTAGGTATGCCTAACCCTGGGACACCTGTGGACCGCGGCGAATGTCTCGACATCAAGATACCGTGCTGGATATCTTGATATCAAGTTATTGTGCTCGTAGCGGTTGTGGGCGTGGGATCTCAGAACTGGACGAAGCGGAGGTAGATCAGGCCCACGATGGCGATGGAGAGCACCGGGGCGAGGAGTTTCTGCTCGAAGGCCTGGCCGGTCTTGATGCCGATCTTCCATGGCAGCACCCACCGCCCGGGTACCGGCCACAGCACCGGACATCCCTTCTCCGTGCAGCAGTCCCCGACGACGTGGATGAGGCAGCCGATCCCGACCGCCAGTCCGAGCCAGGCGTAGCCCACGTTGTAGCTGCGGAACACGACGAAGAGCCCGGCCGCCAGGCCGATGTCGACCATCGCGGTGGCCATCTTGTTGCCCGGGACGCCGATGCCGATCGCCCGGATCGCCAGGCCGATGAGCAGCGCGACCAGGATGTCCCGGCCGATGGGGTAGGTGTTGGCCAGGTAGTGGGCGCCGAACCCGGCGGCGGCCGCGAACACGAGCGAGTGGGTGGCGTGGCGGTGTCCGCCGCTCACCCATGCCACGGCCTTGCTCAGCATCCAGGTGATCGGCCCGAACGTCTGGGCGATCGTCGCGCTGGGGTGGTCCAGGTCGGGCAGCATCGCGGCCCCGGCGCAGATTATGGTCCCGGCGATGAACTCCGACGGGTTGAGCGCGTTCACCATGACACCGGTCTCCACGAACCGGGAGGAGTCGGTGAGCAGCGGCAGCGCGGCCAGCGTCGGAGCCACCCCCAGCCAGGCGACCGCCCCGGTGAGCGCGTGCGTGTGCCCCATCATCGGTCCAACACCCCTATCAAGATCACTAGAGGGAGAGTACGGCAAAGCCTCTCAAAAGGAGCGGACAGTGCCATCTTCCGCCCGTGGCGTGTCGCCTGGGCGTGATCAGTGTCTTACCTGCGGGGCACCGGATGCGGCGGGACGGGGCGCCGGGAGCGGTGAGGAAGGGCCCTGGAACGGCGAAGGGCCCGCCGGGAAACCCGGCGGGCCCTGCACCTTGCCCCTGGAACTAACAGACGGGACCGTTCCGTACCGAAAGCACCCCCCAGCCCTTCCGGCACGGAACGAATCCCGTCTATGTCCTTTGTAACGCCCAGGTCTCAGTGGTTGTTCCGAAATTCGCTGAGAATCGGGTGATCTACCTCACTTTTTTGCCCGGCGACCTCGATCCGGGCCTCGAAACCCTCTCCGGCCGCCCCGAACCCCTTCTCCGGTCATGCACGAATCCCCTCCTGCCGCCGCCGCGTCTTCCGGCTCCCGCCTCGCTCCCCCACTCCCGGCGGAGCGGATCCGGCGGGATGGCCGGCCGAGCCCCATCGTCGGCTCTCGCCGCTTCCAGGGGTTGTCGATCGAATAGTCTCGATATATCTTTGAAGCATCGAGAACGTTCTGAAGACGATCGGCACGGAGGTGCACATGAGTTCCGCACACGCCATGGGCGGCCCCTGGGATGGTGCCGACCCGCGACGGATCCGGCGCGAGATGAAGCGCGCGGCGAGGGAGGCCATGCGGGCAATGGCCGCCGGCTGGCACCAGGACGCGTCCCACCACGGCGGCCCCGGCCCACACGGCCCGCACGGGCACGGCCTCAGCGAGGGCGGGCCGCACGAGCACCGCCACCGCGGGCACCGCGGGCCCTTCCCCGGAGGTCCCTTCCCCTGGGACTTCGGCAGGCGCGGCCCCTTCGGCGGGCCCTTCGGCGGCGGCCCGTTCGGCGGTGGCCGGGGCCAGTTCGGCCGGGGGCGCAAGGCCAAGCGCGGCGACGTCCGCGCGGCGATCCTGTCCCTGCTGTCGGAGGAGCCGCGCAACGGCTACCAGATCATCCAGGAGATCGCCCAGCGCAGCCAGGGAGGCTGGAAGCCCAGCCCCGGCGCGGTCTACCCGGCGCTGCAGCAGCTCGCCGACGAGGGCCTGGTCCTGTCGGAGGAGAGCGACGGCCGCAAGTCCTTCCGGCTCACCGACACCGGCCGGGCCTACGTCGCCGAGCACGCCGACGAGCTGCGCGCCCCCTGGGAGGAGATGACCCCCGAGGTCGACGACGACACCTGGGAGCTGATGGACATCGTCCGGCAGGCGGGGTTCGCCATGGTCCAGATCATGCAGACCGGCAGCGACGCCCAGATCCGCCAGGCCAGGCAGACGCTCGTCGAGACGCGGCGCAAGCTGTACCAGATCCTCGCGGACGGCGACCAGGAGGAGGAGTGATCGGGCGATGACGTCCCACGACGATCTCCGTATCGGAGACGCCGAGCGCGACGCGGCGGTGTCGGCCCTGCGTGAGCACTACGCGCGGGGCCGGCTGACCCTGGAGGAGTTCGGCGAGCGCGTCGACCTCGTCCTGGCCGCGCGCACCGGCCGCGAGCTGTCCCGGGCCGGCGCCGACCTGCCCGGCGGGCCCGGCGCGGACCCCGTGGACCCCATGAGCCCCGCAGCCGGGCACGAGAACCCCATGGGGCACGGGGACCCCGGCGGGATCCGCCCGCCGCGCCGCGCCGCCTGGCGCCGCCACGGCCGGCCGCCGGCGTTCGTGTTCCTTCCCGTGTTGCTGGTGGCCGGGTTCGCGGCCGCCGGGTTCGGGGTGCTCCGGATCCTGCTCACCATCTGGCTGGTGATGGCGGTGGCGGGGATGCTGCACCGGAGGCGGGGGCGGGCCTGGGAGCGGCGGCGGTGGCACCACCGCCAGGCGGCCCACCCGATGATGCGGGGACCGCACGCCGGGCACCGGGGACGGCGGCCGGGTCCCCGGCGGCCCTTCTGACACCCGTACGACCGGCGTCGCGGAGGACGCCGGGCCCTCACGCGCGCAGCGTCTCCCGCAGCCTGCGCAGCTCCCCCACGATCCGGTCCAGGGGCCAGTGGGCGTTCAGTCCGCTGGGGTTGGGCAGCACCCACACGGCCGTGCCGCCGATCGCGGCGTCCTGCGGCCCGACGGCGGCCTTGGGGTCGCCGAACGCGGTGCGGTAGGCGGTCACCCCGGCCACCGCCAGCACGCGGGGCCGGATCTCGGTGACCAGCCGTACCAGCCGCTCGCCGCCCGCCCGGAACTCCTCGGGGGTCAGCTCCGCGGCCTGGGCGGTGGCCCGCGCAACGACGTTGGTGATGCCCAGGCCGTACGAGGGCAGCTCCGCCTGCTCGCTCGGGTCGAGCAGGCGGGGGGTGAACCCCGACAGGTGCAGCGCGGGCCAGAAGCGGTTGCCCGGCCGGGCGAAGTGACGCCCGGTGGCGGCGGAGTACAGGCCCGGGTTGATGCCGCAGAACAGCACGTCCAGCGACGGGCCGAGCACGTCGTCGACCGTACGGTCCCTGGCCGCCTCCAGCTCGGCCCGGGTCGGCGGCGGCGTCCTGCGCGGCGTCCTCGGCGGCGCGGCCCCTCGCGGGGGCAGGGGGCGCGCCGCCGGAGTGGGTTCTCCGGGGGTCACGGCCATGAACCTAACCCATCTCCTCGAGCCTGCGCCCCTTGGTCTCCCGCACCTTGAACATCACGAAGGCGAAGGACAGGGCGGCGAAGCAGGCGTAGATGACGTAGGTGGCCGACAGGTTCCACTCCGCCAGGGAGGGGAACGAGACGGTGATCAGCCAGTTGGCCAGCCACTGGGCGGTGGCCGCCACCGACAGGGCGACGGCCCTGAGCCGGTTGGGGAACATCTCGCCGAGCAGCACCCAGACCACGACGCCCCACGACAGCGCGAAGAACAGCACGAAGACGTGCGCCGCGATCAGCGCGACGGTGCCCTGCGTCGCCGGCAGCGTGACGTTCTCCCCGGACGGCACGCCGGCGCTGAACGCCCACGCGGCGGTGCCCAGCGCGAGCGTCATGCCCACGGATCCGACCAGCAGCAGCGGCTTGCGGCCGAGCCGGTCGACCAGCGCGATGGCGATGAACGTGCCGATGATGTTGATGATCGAGGTGGAGAAGCTGATCAGCAGCGAGTTGCTCTGGTTGATGCCGACCGACTGCCACAGCGACGACGAGTAGTAGAAGATGACGTTGATGCCGACCAGCTGCTGGAAGGCCGACAGCAGGATGCCGATCCAGACGATCGGCAGCAGTCCCAGCGCGGGGCCCCGCAGGTCGCGCAGCCGGGTCCGCTGCTCGGTGTGCAGCGACTTCTTGATCTCCGCGATCCTGTCGTCCAGGTCGACGTCGTCGCTCTCCACCTCGGCGAGGACCTTGCGGGCGCGCTGCGTCTTGCCGGCTCCGATGAGGTACCGCGGCGACTCGGGGATGATCGACGCGAAGATCAGGTAGAGCAGGGCGGGGACCACGCAGACGCCGAGCATCCACTGCCACGCCTGCAGCCCGAACAGGGTGTTGTTGACGCTGCCCCCGGCGAACTGCGCGATCCCGTAGTTGACGAGCTGGGAGACGGCGATGCCGAGCACGATCGCCAGCTGCTGGAAGGAGCCCAGGCGGCCCCGGTAGGCGGCCGGGGCGACCTCGGCGATGTAGGCGGGGCCGATCACCGACGCCATGCCGATCCCGACGCCCGCGAGGACCCGCCACAGCGCCAGGTCCCACACGGCGAACGGCAGGGCCTGGCCGATGGAGCTCACCGCGAACAGGATCGCGGCCACCTGCATGGTCCTGGTGCGCCCCCACCGGTCGGCCATCCCCCCGGCGATCCACGCGCCGACCGCCGACCCCAGGAGGGCGATCGCGACGACGACCCCGGTCTCGGCCGCGCCGATGTCGAAGTGTTTCTGGATGCCGGTGACCGCTCCGTTGATGACGGCGCTGTCGTAGCCGAAGAGGAATCCGCCGATCGCCGCCGCGGCGGTGATGAAGACGACGTGCCCGAGGTTCTCGTTGGATGTACCCGATGACCCTGATGAGGTAGTACCGACCATGACGGTCCTTTCCCCCGAAAAAGACATATATCCGCAGATCAGCGTGGAGGCATCGATCCGCTCTTGTCACGGGGGGTGGTACGGCACCGCGAAGGGATGTCGGGCGTCCGGCGCCGCGAAGGGCGATGCCCCGGCGCGGTCCGGCGGAGCGCCGCCCGTCCGCACGCGGCGAGGCGGCGCCCGGCGAATCCGATGGCACCGGCCGGACCGGCGGAACCCGCACGACCCGGCGGGCTCCGAGTGAAAGTCTCTCACGGTGACCGCGCGATGACCGGCCCGGGTCCATGGCCCGGATGGCCCGAGTCCGCGGCCCGGATCACCGGCGCGGCCCGGTCACCAGCGCAGGATCGCCCCGGCCCCGTCGACGTCGGCCAGGGCCGCGGCGGCCTCGCCGTCCAGGACGATCACCTCGGCGTCGATGTCCAGGGCCCGTTCGATCATGCGCTCGCCCATCCTGGGCTCCTCGGTGACCTCCGGATTCCCCGGCGGGGTCGCGTGCGGCGGATAGAGCAGCCCGTCGGCGGCGCGCCTGCCGCTCCACTCCCGGGTCTCGTCCAGCAGGAGCTGAGCCACCCGGCCGTCGTTCAGCGCACCGAGCGTGTCGGCCAGGCCGAGCGCCCCGCGCCCTCCGGACAGCGCCCCGTCCCTGGCATGAGCCGCCAGCGACGCGCCCAGGCGGGTCCTGGCCTCCTTCAGCTGCGGCCGTACCCGCTCGACCAGCTTCGCCGGGGACCCCGGCTCCGCCACCGAGGTCAGCTGGATGACGTCGCCGCCCAGCTCCCCGGCCAGGATCTCGCCCAGCGGGGGGTCACCGAGCACCACGGTGGTGGTCCAGCCGCGGTTCGCGGCCTCCTCGGCGACGCGCTGGCCCGCCTCACGCGTCAGGCGGGCGACGTTGTCGGCCACCCTTCTCTCGAACCTGTCGCGGTAGGGGGTGCCGTGCGAGGGATAGTCGGTGCGCGAGGGACCGCCGGGGTCGCGCCAGTCGCCGGAGTCCACCTCGAAGCGCATGCCGCCGAGGTCCTCGGCCTGGCCGTACCGGTAGTCGACCACGCGCGTGCCGTCCCGGGAGACCACGACGATCCCGGCGGGCGGCGCGGTCTCCACGGTGTTGACCAGCGGGCGCACGTACGCCGTCGACTCCAGCACCATCTGGTCGGCGACCGGCAGCTGGAAGGAGAAGGTCAGCGCCTCGTCCCTGCCGACCGGGGCGAACAGCACCCGCCCGACCCCCGGCCGGGACGGGTCGAGCAGTGTCTGGAAGTCGCGTTCCAGCCCGTCCAGCCGCCTCAGGACGGCCGTGCGCCGCGCCCGGTCGGGGTCGGCCTCGGCCCGCCCGCGCAGGTCGCCCAGGTCGTTGGCGAACTTGATCCGCCAGGCGGGGCGGGACCCGGGATCGGCCCGGGGGTCCACGGTCACGTAGAACGACAGGACCCCCAGCTCATCGCTGATGGAGACGACCTCTCTCAGGGCAGCGCGGTCGAACCTCACGACGTCCCCCTCCGACGGGTCCGGGCCACAGACCTGATCCGGGCTACAAGCCTATGGACCGGCACGTAAAGGACTCGCCGCGCGGGCAGGGAGCTGCCCCGCTCCTGCCCCGGTCTTTACCCGGGGATCACCGTCCTCCCGCGGAACCCTCGGCGCCGGCCAGGCGTTGCTGGAAGGCGAGCTGCAGACCGTCCTTGCCGACGGTGTC
>NZ_JBEZNH010000004.1:0-2306 GCF_040653115.1 Streptosporangium sp. NPDC048047
CCCGCGATCATGCTGTGACCAGCGACCCGTCTACCGAGGATGAAAAAGCCTCACTCTTGTCCGGCCAGCCGTGCAAGGCGATCGTGCTGGGCCCGCCGTCGAAACTGTCAAGCGAAGTCGAATGCAGGCCCAGCGGAAGAATCAGTGGGGTGTAGGTCGGGTCGGGAGGAGACAGGGCGGCCAGCAGAAATGTCCGTCCTGTAGGTGTGGGTGTGGCGGCGGCACCTACGGCCACTGCCCACGAACGCACCTGATGGCCGGCTCTGAACAGGGTGAGCCTACGAGCTGAAAGATCGATTCCCACCCTGTAAGGGCTGTAGGCGGTCTGCAGCCCTCCACCGTCACTGTGAATCCAGCCCGTCGACTCGTTCGGCCGACTCGGCAGCAGAACGCGAACCCACCCCTGTTGCGCCTGCACTATCGGAACCCACGTCGCGCCTCCCATCTGAGTGGTCGGCAACACCGCCACGGGGGGCCCACCCGGACCGGCATAAACCATCTGTGGTTCCGTGGGATGCGCCACGGCCCCGTCCCACGGACGGAGCGGGTCGGCGTCCTTCGGTGCTCCGCGCAATCTGGTGAAAGTCGTTGCGCGCGGCAATCGTCCCCTTTTTTCCGCTGCCATCGGAGCCGGCCTGATCGGGGGCGTGGCCGTGGACGGCGACGCAGCATGTGGTGAACCGTTTGTAGCCGTGTCCGTGCCGCAGGAGGCGACCAGGGTAATGACCGCCAGCACGCCGTAGACGATCATCTTCGTCGACCAGCCTGCCCCTCCGTCAGGCGTGACGGGCCGAAAGCGACCACGCAAGGACGGCTCCAAAAAATCGGCGGTTGATCCCGGGGGTGGGCGTCGCTTCAACACGCCGGTCAGGGCGACGGCGGACGCCACGGCTCCGGGCTTGCGAGAGCACACCACGTATAGCAGCGTCGCGCGCCGCCGATCGCGTTGCCTTCCGCTCGGCGATTGCAAAGCTTTTCCAGGCACTGGCCGGCAGCCTCTTGTATCGGCGGCTTCATGGCACGTCGCCTGGTGATGATCTTTGACGTTCCACGCCTGTCCGACCGAATGTGGTGGCTCCCGGTTTCGTGAATGTGATCCCGGCGGATGTGGACCGTGTGGCGGCCGGCCTGAGCGGTTGGGGAATCTCTGATCCTGCTGTACGCCCGGGCTGTCCGATGGCTCCTGTTCGTCAGGCGCTGGTGCGCGAACAACGCATCCGGAAAACGAGCCAAACGTCCCGAAATTATTGTTCGCATGCCAAGTGTGAACGTAGTCAAGCTTGATCGAGCTTTATGTGACATTTAAGTGTTGGTGCTCAGTCCTGCTGACGTCTGCAAGTAGCGTGCCGAATCGCGGGTGGGTGGCACTCCCGGGCTTCGCGGGACCCAACCGCTCCACGACGGCAGGTTCAGCGGATCGATATCCCGTCCGGTTGGATCTCTCGCCTTCCGTGGAAACGGTGACCGGGCGTATCGGATCCTCTTCTGCTAGGAGAACGGCTCGCTACATGAACGGAATCTTAAGGCGGACTTCATCTGGCTTGCCGGGATTTTCTCGGCTGGCGGCGGTTTCGCTAATCATCCCCGTCATAGGAGCGCTCGCCGTCATGCAACTACGGGAGAGCGCCGCCCAGCCAGGCCCCGTCGGTCTGGGAACGGCCGGTAGCTTCTCGGTTCTGGCCGGGTCCGCGGTCACCAACACCGGCCCCAGTGTCATCGGGGCGGATCTGGGTGTGAGCCCTGGTACCGCGATCACCGGATTTCCGCCCGGCACAGTGCTGGGGACGCAACACAGTGCCGATGCCGTAGCGCTTCAGGCGCAATCCGATCTGACCATCGCGTACAACGACGCCGCCGGCCGGACCCCGGCCACCAGCGTCGCCGGCGACCTCACCGGTCAGACGCTCCCACAGGGCATCTACGCCTCCACCTCCTCACTCGGCCTGACCGGCACCCTGACCCTCGACGGCCAGGGCGACCCCAATGCCGTCTTCATCTTCCAAGTCGCCTCAACGCTCATCACCGGATCGGGCAGCAACATCAACCTGATCAACGGTGCTCAGGCGTGCAATGTCTTCTGGCAAGTAGGCAGTTCGGCGACGCTGGGAACCAACTCCACTTTCGTGGGCAACATTCTCGCCCTGACCTCGATTTCGGCGACCACGGGCACCACTGTCAACGGCCGACTGCTGGCCCGTAACGGTCAGGTCAGCCTCGATACCAACACCGTCAACATCGACATCTGTGTGACGCCGACTCCGACGCCGACTCCGACTCCGACGCCGACGGTGACTCCGACGCCGACG
>NZ_JBEZNH010000004.1:2405-132765 GCF_040653115.1 Streptosporangium sp. NPDC048047
GCCGACGCCGACTCCGACGCCGACTCCGACGCCGACGGTGACTCCGACGCCGACGCCGACTCCGACGCCGACTCCGACGCCGACGGTGACTCCGACGCCGACGGTGACGCCGACGGTGACTCCGACGCCGACTCCGACGGTGACGCCGACTCCGACGCCGACGCCGACGGTGACTCCGACGCCGACGCCGACGCCGACGCCGACGCCGACGGTGACGCCGACGGTGACTCCGACTCCGACGGTGACCCCGGCTCCGACGTGGACGGGCATCTCAAGGGTGATTCCAGGGCTGATCCCGGCGGTCATCCCGGCCTCAACCGAGAAGCCGGTCGAGTCGGCCGAGAAGCCGGTCGAGTCGGCGGAGAAGCCGATCAGGGGGATCAGGAAACCGATCAAGTCCGCGCCATGTTCTTACCGCCACGGGCACCACGGGCACCACGGGCTCTGCTACGGCCACGGGCACCCTCAGGCGCCTGTTCCCAAGCTGGTCAGGAAGAACCTTCGAGTGACCGGCTGACGGTTCCATCCCGCCGGCCGATTCCGCCGCCGCTTCCGTCGTCATCGGGATCCGCGTCCTCGGCCGGTTTCGCGGCGATCTCGCTGGGTTCGGCGTGGGCCTGCTCACCGAGGAGGCCGGCCGCCTTGACGAGATCTCACGGCCGCCCTCGCACCAGCGAACGGCATGACCACCGGACGACAGGGAACGCGGCCATCCGCCCGGGCTGAGAGCGACCACCGAGACTGTCGGTGGCCCCGGCAATACTCGGCCCCGGCGGGCCGTACGGAGTGCCGCCGGGTGAAGGGAGCGAGATGGCCGAGGTTCTGCTGTTCCACCACGTGTACGGGCTGACGGCCGGTGTCCGGGAGTTCGCCGAGGAGCTCAGGCGGGCCGGTCACACCGTCCATGTCCCCGACCTGTACGAGGGGAAGGTCTTCGACGACTTCGAGGAGGGTGTCGCCCACGCGCAGAAGGTCGGGTTCGATGTGTTGACCGAGCGCGGACAGGCCGCCGCCGAGGGGCTGCCGGGTGAGCTGGTCCACGCCGGGTTCTCGCTCGGCGTCCTCCCGGCGCAGTCGCTGGCCCAGAGGCGGCCCGGCGCGAAGGGCGCGCTGCTGTTCCACGCCTGCGTGCCGGTCGCGGAGTTCGGCGACGCGTGGCCGGAGGGGGTTCCGGTCCAGATCCACGGCATGGACGCCGACGAGTTATTCGTCGCCGAGGGCGACCTCGACGCGGCCCGAGCCCTGGTCGCGGAGGCCGGGGATGCCGAGTTGTTCCTCTACCCCGGCGACCGGCACTTGTTCGCCGACCCGAGCCTGTCCACGTACGACGCGGAGGCCACCGCGCTGCTCACCGAACGTGTGCTCGCCTTCCTCGACCGCATCCGCTGAAGCGGCGTCCGCCGAGTGACGCGACCAGGGGTCCGGTGTCGCAGAGGATCACACGGTGACCGCTCCTCCGGGCTCCTGGCTGTGAAGGCACATCAGGTGATCGTCGTGATTCGCGCCGAGGTCGGGCGGCCCCTGGAGCGCGCCGACGAGCGCCGCCAGGTGCCTGGGAAGCCGGGGCTCGTCGAACTGCTCGGCGGAAGACCATTCCGGGCGTCGTCGAACGTCATGACTCCAGTGAAGGAGGTCACCTTCCAGCGGCAACGGGACTTTCGATCACCCAAAGTATCGATCAAATTTCGGATCGTGGCATAGGTGTCAGGCGAGGTCCTCGACGAAGGCGGAGAGCTGGGTGACGTTGCGGCACTCGCGCATCGGGACGACCGTGCCGTAGGCGCTCGCCAGGGAGTCGCCGGTGTCCCACTGGCTCACCGGCTCGGGGTTGAGCCAGTGGGCGTGCCGGGCCTCGCGGACCATGCCGCGGAGGGTCGCAAGGGCGGGCGGCTGGTAGTTGGAGCGGGCGTCGCCCAGGATCAGCAGGGACGTCTTCGGCCCCACGGCGTCGCCGTACCGTTCGGCGAACCGCTCGAAGGCGTGGCCGTAGTTCGTCCGGCCGAACCGCACCATGTCGGCCTCGGCGGTCATCCGCGTCATCGCCTCCGTCACGTCGGAGCCGGGGGTGAAGAAACGGGTGATCTCGTCCACGGTGTCCACGAACCCGAACGCCCTGACCCTGGCGAACTGCTCGCGCAGCGCGTAGGTCAGCAGCAGCGTGAAGTGGGCGAAGGAGGCGACCGAGTCGCTGACGTCGCACAGGACGACCAGCTCCGGCCGGTGCGGGCGGCGCGGCCGGTTGACGACGGTCAGCGGCACGCCGCCGCTGGACAGCGAGGCCCGCACGGTCCGGCGGAAGTCCAGGCGGCCCCGGTGGCCGGTGCGGTTCCTGACCGTCAGCCGGGCGGCCAGCCGCCGGGCGAGCGGGTGGACCTCCCGGCGCAGCCTCACCAGGTCGGCCCGGGTGATCCGGAGGAAGTCCACCTGCTCCAGCGGCGGCCGTACGGCGGAGCGCGCGATCCGCTCGATCCCCGACTCCTCGGCGATCCGGCGGCGCACGTCGGTGGCGACGGCCTCCTCGAAACGCCGGATGCCGTCGCCGATCCGCCGCCGCGCCACCTTCTCGGCCAGGCCGCCGCGCTCCTGCCCGGCGAGGACCTCGGCCAGCAGCCGGGCCATGAGCGTCTCGGGGGACAGCGCGCGCAGCACCGGGTAGGAGAACCAGTTCTGCCGGCCGGGGGAGGCGGCCTGGCGGCCGAAGCGCTCCACCATGGCGCGGGCGAAGGCGTCCATGCCCTCGGCGCCCAGCAGCAGCTCCGCCAGCCGGTCGCGCAGCTCTGGCAGGTCGGCGGTCCCCGGGTCCACACCCGCGGTGAGGTCCCGGGACGCGGAGACGCCGGGGTCCCCGTCGCGCGGGTCGTGCGGGCCCGCGGGCTCCTCCGCGTCCCGGGCCGCGGGCGGGGCGGTGGTCGCGGCGGGGAACCACAGGTCGAAGAGCGCGTCGAACCCCGGCCGGTACGACGGCCGCTTGACCAGCGTGGCGGCGTAGGCGGCGCGCAGCGACTCGCGCTCGGCCAGGTCGACGACCAGCAGCGCCCGCGCGGCGTCCAGCCCCTCGGCCGGCGACACCGGCAGCCCGGCCTCGCGCAGCGCACACACGAAGCCGACGTGCCGGTCCAGCAGGCTCACCGCCCGGCCCCCGCCCGGCTGTCCCGGAGCGTCCGGAGGGTCATCCCGGCTGGACGGGAGGGCATCCGAACCGTCCGGTGAGCCGTCTCGGCCGGGTGGACGCGGGACGGGCGTCCGAACTGTCCGGTCCGGGCGGTCACAGGCCCAGCTCCTTGCGGGTCCGCGCCTGGTCGGAGGCGTGCTTGAGCACCACCCCCAGGGTGGCGTCCACGGTCGCCTCGTCCAGCTCGGTCCGTCCGAGGGCGAGCAGGGTCTCGGCCCAGTCGACGGTCTCGGCGATGGAGGGCGACTTCTTCAGCTCCAGGGCGCGCATCGTGGCGACCGTACGGGCGAGCCGTTCGGCCAGGGCCGCCTCGACGCCGGGCACCCGCGCCAGCACGATGTCACGCTCGCGCTCCGGCGTCGGGTACTCCAGATGCAGGTAGAGGCAGCGCCGCCTGAGGGCCTCCGACAGCTCGCGGCTCGCGTTGGAGGTCAGCACCACGTACGGCCGGCGCGTGGCGGTGACCGTGCCCAGCTCGGGGATCGTGACCTGGTAGTCGGACAGGACCTCCAGCAGCAGGCCCTCCACCTCGACGTCGGCCTTGTCGATCTCGTCGATCAGCAGGACCGTCGGGGCGTCGGCGCGGATCGCCCGCAGCAGCGGACGCTCCAGCAGGAACTCCTCGGTGAAGATGTCGTCGTGGGCGGCGTCCCAGCCCTCGCCGCCGCCCGCCTGGATGCGCAGGAGCTGCTTCCTGTAGTTCCACTCGTACAGCGCCCGCGCCTCGTCGAGCCCCTCGTAGCACTGGAGGCGGATCAGCGCGGCCCCGGTCGCCGCCGACACGGCCTTGGCGAGCTGGGTCTTGCCCACCCCGGCCGGCCCCTCGGCCAGCAGCGGCTTGCCGAGCGCGCCGGCGAGGAACACCGAGGTCGCGATGGAGTCGTCGGAGAGGTAGTCCGCGGCGGCGAGCCGGTCACGGACGTCGGCGGGCGAGGCGAACCACATGTGTGCTCCCGGACAGGACTTCGGGCGGACGCTTCGGGCGGGCTCTCCGCACGGAGCTTTCAGACGGACGCGGGCAGGACTTCGGGCGGACGATTCAGGCGGACACGGACGGATTCCGACGATACCGAATGTTGTTCTAGCGTAGCCGCGGATCCCGCCCGGCGGGGCGGTGGGCCGGTGGTCCGTGTGGCGTCCGGATAACCGTTTCTGGTCACGGGCGAGTTATCCGTCTTTTGCTGGACTCCTCGACCGGAGCCGGGAACGTCCCGGCACCGGATCCGGGGGAGATCATGCTGTCCACATCCGTCGTCAGGCCCCTCGCGCCGCCATCCGCCCAGCGGGGGATCCGCCACGGCCACCGGCGGTCGTGGCCGCTCCTGGCCGTCGGCTTCGCCGTCCAGGTGGGGCTGCGGCTCTGGCTGTTCAGGTATCACACCGGGCCGGTGGCGAACCCGGACGAGACGGGTTATCTCGCCGCGGCGCGATGGCTGGCCGGAGGTCCGGGGGTGGACTTCAGCGGCTCCACGTTCTACCAGGGCGGTTATCCGTTGCTGCTCGTTCCGGCCTTCTGGCTGACCTCCGATCCCACGCAGGTCTACCGGCTGGTGGTGGGCATCGGGTCCGTGGCGGCGGCCGGCGCGTTCCCGCTGGCGTACATGCTGGTGCGGCGGTGGGGGATGGGGAGCGGGGCGGCCCTGGCCGTGGCGTTCGCGACCGGGCTCTCGCCGTCGCTGCTGCTGTTCTCCGGGCTGGCGCTGGCCGACGCGATCCTGCCCACCCTGGTGCTCGGCCTCCTGGTCGCGCTGCACGACCTCGCCGAGCGGGGCTCGCTCCCCGCCGGAGCGGTCGCGGGCGGGCTGGCGGCCTTCGCGATGGCGGTGCACCTGCGCGGCACGGTGATCCTGGCGGTGTCGGTGCTGGTCGTGGCCGTGCTGCTGGTGCGCGGGCGGGTGCCGCGCCGGGCCGGGTTCACGGCACTGGGCGTGGCGGCGACGGTGGCGGCCATCGGCGCGCTGCTCAACGGCGTGCTCTCCGCCGCGCTGTACCCGGGCGGGCCACGCGACCTGGCGGGCCTGCTGGTGACCCGTCTCACCGGCCTCGAAGGGCAGGCATGGGCGTTGTCCGGGGCGGCCGGCCAGCTCTGGTATCTGATCGTCGGCACCTGGGGGCTGGCGGGCGTCGGCTTCGCGGGCGTGGCCGTCATGCTGGCACGGCGGGGCGTCCCGCCCGGCCGGCGCGTCTCGGCGGCCGCTCTGGCGCTGATGACGCTGGGCGTCGCGTACGCGTCCTCGGCCGCACTGCCCGACGAGCATCGGGTGGGAAACTACGCCTACGGCCGGTACACGGCCTGTGTCGCGGTGGTCTGGACGCTGATCGGGCTGATCACCCTGCTCCGCGCCCGGCGCCTGACGGTGCCGCGTCACGCGCTGGCGGCCGCCGCCCTGATGGCGGGGGCCGGAGGCGTGGCCGCCTGGTACGCGGGCGACCGGCTCGAACGCCACGCCTTCATCGCCTTCGACTTTCCAGAAGTGATCTTCCTCAGTGGCGTGCGCGACTCGCTCGACATGACCGCCGCGTCGATGACGGCTCTCGCCATGCTGGCCGGACTGGCCGCCTCCGCCCTCCTGCCTCGCGGTCGCATCCTCCTGTCTCGCGGTCGCGTCCGCCTGCCCGTGATGGCGGCCGTGACGGCGGTGGCGGCTGTGACGGCGGCGATCAACCTCGCCTTCGTCGCGTATCTGGCGCCCGCTTCCGCACCCCCGCCGGCCCGGGACCCGTTTCCGGTTCCCGCCTCGGGCCGGGTGGCGGTGGACCTCAGGGTGCCGTGGCACGCCTGGGTGCCGCTGATCCATCGGGTGCGGTGGACGGAACTGGAGCGTTTCGACGGTGCCCGGCGGTTCCCGCCGTCAGGCGTCTGCATCGTCATCGCGCCCCCGACGGCCATGCCCCCGGCGGGCTGGACGGTCACGGGCGAGGACGGGGCCCGCCGGGGGTGGGTGCTCTGGACCGGTTCCGGTTGCGCCTAGGGGGTGGCGTACGCCGGACGGGCCCCGGATTCCGGTTCGGATCGTCCGGCGGAGTGCGCTATTCTTCAAGGGCTTCACGCGCCGCTAGCTCAGTTGGTTAGAGCAGCTGACTCTTAATCAGCGGGTCCGGGGTTCGAGTCCCTGGCGGCGCACCGGACAAGAAACCCCGGCTCGGTCACACCGAGCCGGGGTTTCTTCGCTCTACGGCTCCCGCGCGGCTTCGAGGAGTCCTGCGGCGACGCGCGGATCCGTCAGGGCGGGGCGGACGCGTCGCGTCGCGTCGCGTCGCGGGATCGTTCTCCCGGACTCCGCCGACGGCGTTGATCCGCTCGGCCGACAGGCCGGTGAGCAGAGCCACACGGGCGAGACCGGAACCGTCGAGCCCGCCCGTGGCCTCCGTCGTCGCGGTGCAGATCTCCTCATGCAGGTGTCTCAGTGCGGTTCGATTCTGGACGGCAGCCGGATGGCCAGCAGGAGGGACAGGAACCCGATGACGCCCCCGCTGACGATCAGGATGAGGGCGAGCCGCCAGTCGCCCTCCCCCCGGTCGTCCTCCCGGTCCGCGGCGGGGGCGGCGGCGGGCGGCGGCAGGGCCGACCCGACCAGCCTGGTCGCCGCCCGCGCCGGGGTGTCGAACTCCGCCGACACCAGCTTGCCGGGATCGACGGACCGGGCGACCCTGCCCAGCGCGTCGCGCAGCCCGCGGCCGACGGACCCGTTGGCCAGCACGAGGATCGAGCGGCCCGGCGGGTCGGCGAACGCCTCCGACCTGGAGTAGTCTCCGGCGACCTCCCTGGGCACGAGGGCGGCCAGCACCTCTGCCTTCCGGAGGTCGTGCAGCGGGTCGGCGGCCGGGACGGTCCGCGGCTTCAGCGAGGGGTGGCGCTCGCGCAGGAACCGTTCGGGGCTCTCCCCGGAGAGGGCGTCGGGAGGGGTGTCGGGCACCGAGACCCGGGCCTTGCCGTCCGGACTCGTCAGGGCCGCCGCCACCTGATCGGGCCCGGTCCGTCTGGCGTCGTAGACCAGGACGTACGGGTCCGGGACCGGGACGGTGGCCACCTCCGAGAACCCCTGCGCCGCGGGCGGGTCCGCCGGAGGCTCGGGCGCGGCGCCGTCCGGCGGGGCGGGGTCCGGGGAAGGGGCCGTCACGAGCAGCACGGCCGGTTCCCTGAGGGGCGCGGCCGCGGCGGGGGTGTCGCTCAGCCGGACCTCGGGCCGGTGGCCCGCCCGCCGTACGGCCGCTTCCACAAGACGCCTGGCGAACTCGTCGCGCCGTGCGGCCGATGCCTGGACGACGACCACGTCCGGGCCCGTCCCGGCGGCGCCCTCCTCGGCGGGCGGGTCGTCGCCGGAGGCGCTCACCATCGCGACGGCGCCGACGGCGATCAGGGTGACGGCCAGCGCCATGAACGCGGCGGCCAGGGTGAGCCTGCCGTGCGGGCTCCAGAGGGGCCCGAACCGCTTCGCGTGGTCCGCCCGCTCCAGCCCGCCGAGCGCGGTCCGCATCGAGGGCGGCACGGCGCCCGGCCGATGGGGCACGGTCGCCGCGCCGGCCGCGGCCCGGCTCCCGGCCGAGGGTCCGATCGCGGGGGCGGCCCGGCCTCCGGACGGGAGATCGAGCGGGGGCGCGGTCCGGCTCCCCGGCGCGGCGTCGAGCGCCGCGCCGGGCGGCCGCCCGACCCGCGTCCCGCCGGCGCCCCGGTTCAACCGCCTCCACGGCGTGCCGATGAGCGAGGTCAGCCTGCTGACGGGAGAGGTGTGCCGTGCCTCTTCGGGTTCCCGCTCCTCGCCGGGTCCGAGGGCGCGCGGGGCCGCGCCGGGCCACGGGGAGCCGCCCGCCGGAACCGGTTCCGGCGCCCCGCCGCCGGGCACGGCGCGCCGGAGCCCCGCCGTGGCTCCCGGGGCCGCGCCGGGCTCCTCCGCCCAGGGGTCCTCCGCGCCTCGGCGGCCGGCCGCGGAGCCCGGGGCCGCGCCGGGAGCCTCCCGGAACCCCGGCTCCCACCCCGCCTCCTCCTCCACCTCGGCGTCATCGGAGGACAGTCGCTCCTCGGGATAGCCCGAGTGTTCGAGCAGCCGTACGGCGTCCGGAAGGTCGTCGGGGCCGAACGACAGTGGCTCGGTCATCCGGGCGAGGTTCTCCAGCATGTCCTCGACGCGGACGTCGGGCCGGGTCAGCAGGTCCAGGCAGACCTTCGCCCGGCTGTCCTGCCAGGCGGTCTCCGTTCCGCGGCCCCAGCGCACCTCGTGGGCGTCCTTGGGCGCGTGCCGCGCGAAGGACAGCCTGATCCGGTGCCGGGCCGTGCTGCTGACCCAGGTCGCCGCGGTCAGCCTCGACCGCATGCCGTACGGCAGGAGCGCGGCGACGGTGTCCAGGAAGCGCAGCCGTTCGGCCATGGGAACCCGTTCCGCGCCCACCACGCAGACGGGCCGCCCGGTCAGCAGCAGCGCGGCGGCGCACCGCGCGTCCGGCCCGGGGTCGAAGGCCGCGGGATCGGCCTCAGGAACCCGCACGACCAGCGGGGCGTACGGGGTCACCGGCAGGCGCGCGAGGGCGCGGTAGAGCGCCTCGTAGGACACCCGGTGAGCGGCCAGTTCCTCGTAGGGGACGTAGAACCAGCGGGTGTAGGCGATCTTCCGGTTGGTGGCGTCCCGGTGCCCGGACCACTCCTGGACCGCGAGCACGACGTGGCGCGACACCCGCTCCCGCTCCCTGGTCGCCGCGACCGCGATCGTCAGCTGGGGCAGGTCCGCCGACAGGCCGGTGGCGTACCTGTTCCTGATCTCCTCGAAGACCTCGGGCCCGAGGCGCTCGTCGCTCCAGGAGAGCAGTTCGTAGTCGTTGTGGGCGCCGGGCCGTTTCCCCTCCAGCGCCCACTCGAACCGGATCTCGTGGCCGGTCACGAGCCTCCCCTCCCTGGTCGTACGGCGGGCGTCCCGCACCGGAGCCCCGCTCGCCCGGCGGGCGTCCCGCGCCGGAGCCCCGCTGTGCGGCCGGTCACGAGACCCCCTTCGCCGGCCGGGTCGCGGCGAGTCGCTGTCCCAGCCAGAGCATGGGCTCCACCACGTTGATCGGGTGCAGCTGCCCCCGGATGCGCGAGTCCTCGTCCGCCTCCCCCGGGACCATGTTCTGGAAGTCGTCCCAGTCGAAACGCCTCGTGCGCCGGTCGACGTAGAAGCCGATCGAGGAGGTGGCGAAGAAGCGGATCCGGTCCGGGTGGAAGAACTGTTCGAGCGTCTTGAGCACCATGTCGGCGCTGCCGGTGGCCGACACCTGGGACAGCTCGTGGAACAGCTCCCGCGCGTCGTCGCCGGCCACCCGCGGCAGCCGGTAGGGGTCGTCGTCGTCCGTGGTGAGCAGCCCCCGTGCCTCGGCCGTCTCCAGCACCCGGGGGTCGTCGAACTTGGTGACGCACACGGCGACGTGGTGCGGCAGCTTCCCGTCGGTGAACCCGCCGGTGGCGAGCATCCGCTCGGCGAGCCGGTTGAGCGGGGGGTACATGTGGTCGAAGGCGTCCCCGAAGGTGAACTCCCTGATCGGGTCGAAGAGGAAGACGATGCCCCGGCTCTGCTCCAGGTTGTCCAGCAGCTCCTGCCTGCGGGGGTCCTCCGAGGGGTCCGGGCCGCTCGGGCCGCCCGCCGTACGCTGTCCCGTGCCGAACAGTCCCCCGGGGGCGTCGATCATGCCGATGCCGATCCGGGGCGGCTCCGCCTGCCTGGACTTCCTGCCCCAGAAGCCGGTCCTCCGGGGAGGGGGGCCGATGAGCGTCCAGTGGTAGCGCTCCAGGGCCATGCTCGCCTCGGGGAACACCTTGCCCCGCAGGAGGTCGTTGGTCCGCTCGATCAGGTAGTCCGACGACGCGGGGTCGGAGCCGACGATCTTCCAGCCGTCGTCGCTCCTGGTCAGGGCGGTGTACAGCGCCGCCAGCAGGGTGGTCTTACCGCTGCCGGGGGCGCCCCACATGGCGATGTTGTGATCGGGGCGTCCCCGGCTCGGATCGGGCTGCATGGGCGTCGTCACTCCGTCTCGTCGAGCAGGGGGAACGGGAGGCGGACGGGGGAGGGGGCGGTCAGGCCGAGGTCGGCGGCCAGCCCGCGTACGTCCACCGCCTCCAGGTGGGCCAGCGCCGCCGCGCCGAGCCCGTGCCACAGGGGGTGCGCCTGGCCGGCGGCGTGGTCGCAGATCGCGCCCAGCGTGGTGTCCGGCCGCT
Source organism: Streptosporangium sp. NPDC048047 (assembly GCF_040653115.1). Classification (NCBI taxonomy): domain Bacteria; kingdom Bacillati; phylum Actinomycetota; class Actinomycetes; order Streptosporangiales; family Streptosporangiaceae; genus Streptosporangium; species Streptosporangium sp. NPDC048047. Next base: position 12,758 of record NZ_JBEZNH010000004.1, read on the forward strand.
GCCGCAGGGCGGCGGCCAGCTGCCGCCAGTCGTGCCGGCGGGGGCAGGGCAGGATCCTGGAGCGGTCGGTGCGGGGCGGGTGCGGGGGGCGGCCCCCGACCGTGAGGACGACGGTGGGCGCCGGGCCCGCGGGGCCGAGCCGCCCGGCCACCACGGCGAGCGCGTCCTCCAACTGCGCCGCCTGGGGGTGGTACGGATATCCCCTGGTCACCGCCCCCTCGTCCTCCAGCGCGCCGAGCGCGTCCAGGGCCTCGGCGGGGCCCGCCTCCCAGGCCGCGACCCGCACCGGGTGCTCGGGCGCCGACGGGTCGAACGAGTGCGCGGCGTAGGCGAGGAGGGAGACCCGGATCAGGCCGCCGAGCTCTCCGGAGGCGAAGCTGATCATCTGGCGCGCCCGGCTCAGCCGTTCCGAGACCTGGTCGTCGGACCCGCAGACCTCCACCGCGCAGACGAGGTGCGCCGGTCCGGCGCGCAGCGGCAGCCGGTCCGGGAGCGCGCCGACGAGCCGGTCCCAGTCGCGGGGGTCGGGGGAGAGCGTGGGCAGGCCGGTGAAGCGTACCCGGCCGGAGCGTCCCAGCTCGGCGGTCACCTCGTACCGGCCGGGCGCGATCGGGGCGGACTGGACGGACAGCAGCCGCGGCTCCGGGCCCTGCCAGGTGACCACGGCCAGCGCGGTGCCGTGCGCGCCCGGCGCCGTGCAGCGGAGGGCGACCCGGGTCCGGGCCCCCGGGCGGGAACCGATGGGGAAGAGCCGCCTTCCGGTCAGCCGGAGCCTGCCGGTGCCGGGGTCGGCGAGGAGGACGACCAGCTCGTACGACCTGGTCAGCGGGTCGTCGGCCATGGCTTCCCGGATCAGCGCGGCGGCCGGGACGTCGGCGCGCAGCACCTGCGCGGCGGGATGCGCCGCGCGCAGCCAGTCGAGGGCCTGCTCGGCCCTCGGGTCGGTGGACGCGGACACGAGGACCACGTCGGCGGAGGGCGGGGTGCCGCGGGCCGTACGGAGCGTGTCGGCGGAGGGCGGGTGGACGTGAGCCGTGCGCGGGTCGGCGGAGGGCGGGTGGACGTGGGGCGTGCGCGGGTCGGGGGAGAGGGGGTGGACGCGGGCCGCGCGGAGCACCGCCTCGCGGGCCGCGGCCGGGTCGGCGTCCCAGCCGTGCTCGCCCGCGAGGTCCGGCCAGGTCGCCGGCCAGCTCCGGCCGCGGGGGCGGCCGTTGCCGTCCCGGTGGAGCAGGAACGTGGTGACGCCGTCGGCGGCGACCTCCACCACGGTGAGGTGGCCGGTGTCGGCGAGGTCGGCCAGAGCCTGGGCGATCGCCTTCCTGGTCAGGTCCCTGTCGGGCTCCGGCACGGGGAGTCCTCCGTAGATATGTCGTATCAGCTGCGCCGTGTCCTCAATATCCTGGTTAGTCGGTTATAGAATGTTATGGCAGGCTATCCGAATAAGGTTCCGTGAGTTTCTCCGGTTAAATTCCGCTGGGTATCCGGAAATGTGACATTGGGCGCCTATGATAACCCCTCCGAGGGGGCCCGCGGCGTTCCGACCGGTGCCGGCGCGGTACGACTTCCTTTCCGAGGAGGAGTATGCGACGTTTCCTGGCAACGCTGTCCGCGGTTCTCATCGCGCTCTCCGGGGCGCGTCCCGAGGTCCTCCGGGCGTGCCCCACCGAACGCGGCAAGTTCGAGGGCATCGGGGGCGCCGTCCTCACCACGAGCGTGCTCGCCACCGTCTCCATGACGTTCGCCCTCAACAGCGCGCTCGGCGTCAACATCGTCCTCGCCGTCGTCGTCTCCCTCCTGTGGGGCCTGGCCATCCTCAGCCTCGACCGATGGCTCGTCTCCACCCTCAGGGCCGACGCGCCGAACCGCTGGATGATGGCCGCGCCGCGCGTCGCCATCGCCATCGTGCTCGGCCTGGTGATCTCCACCCCCCTGGTGCTGCAGGTCTTCAAAGCGGAGATCGACACCCAGATCAACGAGATGAAGCAGCGGCGCGCCGACGCCTTCACCGTGCAGCAGGCGCAGGGCGCGACGGGCAAGAGCGTCGAACAGCTCCGCAAGGAGGCGACCGGCCTCCAGCAGGTGATCTCCTCCGGCGGGGACGTCCCCCTCGACCTGGAACAGGACCCGAAGATAAAGGCGCTGTCCGCCCGGCGGGCCGACGAGCAGAAGCAGGCGGACAAACACTACAAAGAGTGGCAGTGCCAGCTCTATGGCGGTGCGAACTGCCCCAAGAAGGGCAACGGCCCTCTCGCGAGGGAGAGCCGGATCGCCTACGAGAAGGACAAGGACCGCATCGAGCTGCTCACCCGGCAGATGGAGGACCGCAAGCGGGAGCTGAACGCCACCGGGGAACAGGCCAAGGAGACACGGCTCGCCGCCGCCAAGGAGGCCCTGCCCAAGGTCCAGCGCCAGCTCGACGCCGCGCTCGATCAGCAGGCCCGCATCCAGAAGTCCTTCGACGAGGACAACCTCGCCACCGACGGGCTGCTCACCCGGCTCCGGGCGCTCAACGAGCTGACCGGCAAGGACTTCACCCTCAGTGCGGCCCGGCTGCTGCTGTTCGCGCTGTTCCTGCTCATCGAGTGCCTGCCGGTCGCGGTGAAGCTGATGCAGCGGCCCGGCGTCTACGAGAAGGCGCTCGCGCTCGCCGAGCGCCGCGAGATGGACAACGTGCGCGAGGAGTTCGGCGCCCGCTCCGGCTCGCGACTCCGGTCCCGGCCGACGGGGCCCGGCGGATCGAACAGCGTCTGGAGCATCTGGTCGTCCCCGGAGGACACGTCCTCACGGTCCGGCCCCGCCTTCGGATCCGGCTCCGCCTTCGGAGAGGAGACGGGGACGGGGACGCGCCAGGGGCCGAACGGCACCCGGGTCGAGCGGGCCGGGGACGACGACGGGTACGGCCCCGGGTCCGGCGGGTACGGGCCGTCGTCCGGCGGGTACGGCCATCCGCACGACGCGTACGATCCTCCGCGCGACGGGCGCGGTTCCCCGCGCGATGAGCACGGTTCCTCGCGTGACGGTTACGGCTCTCCGCGTGACGGACACGGCCCCCGGCCCGATGAGCACGGTTCCCCGCGCGGCGGGCACGGCCCCCGGCCCGGTGAGTCCGGCGCGTACGGGCCCACGTCCGGCGACGAGTACGGGCCCCTGGAGGACCAGGCCCTGCGCGGCATGGCCGACACCCGCGTCGTGCGGAGGCCGGAACCGGGCTCCGGACCGGACGCGGGACCGGGTGCGGGGCGCTCGGGCGGCGTCGAACTGCTCCCCGACGAGGACTGAGGCCCCCGGGTGACGGCACGGACCATCGGAGGCCGGTACGAACTGAGGTCCCGGCTCGCCAAGGGCGGCATGGGCACGGTGTGGCTCGCCTGGGACCGGACGCTGCAGCGGTCCGTCGCGCTCAAGGAGGTCGTGCTGGCGCCGTACGGCGAGGACATGTCCGTACGGCGGGAGAGGGCGCTGCGCGAGGCGCGCGCCGCCGCGCGGATCCGGCATCCGGCGGTCGTCCACGTCTACGACGTCATCATGGACGACGAGTCGCCCTGGATCGTCATGTCGTACATCGAGGGCACCTCGCTGGAACACCGGATCGAACGGCAGCCTCTCTCCGAGCGGGAGATCGCCCGGGTGGGACGCGAGGTGCTGGCCGGGCTGACCGCCGCGCACGACGCGCAGGTTCTGCACCGCGACGTCAAACCGGCGAACATCATCGTCGACTCCGGAGACCGGGTCTTCCTGGTCGACTTCGGCATCGCGCGGATCTCCGGGGAGCGCGGCCTCACCTCGGCCAACACCCTGATCGGAACCGTCGAGTTCATGGCGCCGGAACGGATCGAGGGGCATCCGGCGGGACCGGCGTCGGACCTGTGGTCGCTGGGGGTGACGCTGTTCTGCGCGCTGGAGGGCTACTCGCCGTTCCTCCGCGACGGTCCGATCGAGACGGTGCGGGCGGTCACCTCCGGGCGTCCCCCGGACTTCCGGCGGCCGGGCCCGCTCGCCGACGCGATCGCCGGCCTGCTCGTCGCCGACCCCTCCGGGCGGACGGGAGCGGCCGAGCTGGGCCGGCGGCTGGGCGCGATCCTCGACCCGGGACCGCGGCCCCGTGGACGCGAGGACGAGCCGCGGACCCATGGGCGGGAGGAACGGCGCGCCGGCCGGGGGCAGGACCGGGAGCCGGAAGGCGGACACGACCCGCGTCCCCCGGACCGTGAGGCGCGGCGCGGACCCGACGCCCACCGGCCGGACCATGAGGCGCGACGCGCGCAGGGCGCGCACGGGTCCGGCGGAGAGGCGCGGCGCGGCGCGGGCGCCCACGGTCCGGAGCGCGCCCACGGTCCGGAGCGCGCCCACGGTCCGGAGCGCGCCCGGGAGGCGGGGCGCGGGCCCGGAGCGCGCGGATCCGGCGCGCGTGGACCAGGGCGGGACGGGGCCGCGGGCCGGGCGGGGGAGGCCGGTGACGGCGGGAACCCGCTGCTCGGCCGGTCCGGCCGGGAGGCCGCCGCCCTGCTCGGCTCGATGGAGCCGAACGCCGCCGGACGGCTCCTGAACGACGTGGCGGAGACGCCGGGCCCGGCGGCCGAGGCGTTGACGCTGCTGCCGGCGCAGCGCGCCGCGCGGCTGGTCGACCACATGATGCCGCAACGGGCGGCCAGGCTGCTGGGCGCGATGCCCACCGGCCCGTCCGCCGCCGTCCTGGTGCACACGGACGACCGCGTCGCGGCCGCCGTCCTCGGGGCGCTCGGCGTCGTCCCCGTCGCGGTCCGCCTGGTGGAGGCGATGACGGTACGGCGCGCCTGCCGGGTGCTCGCCCACCTGCCGCCCGCCGTCGTCGCGGGCCTGCTGTCGGCGACCTCGGACGGCCGTACCGATCGGCTCCTCGGCGGGCTCGGCCACGCCGTACGCGACGAGTTCACCCGCCTGACCGGCGCGACGTGAACCGGGCCGGCTCCACGTGGGCCCTCGTGGGCCCTCGTGGGCCCTGATCCTGTGGGGTGGACGATGTGTCTCCCGGGCTTCACCCTCGTCCAGGAGTCACAGGGACGAACCCGACCACAGCGGGCGCCTTCCGGGAACGGGGGTGACGGCTGTGACCCGACGTGAAAGAGTACAGATCATGGCTCCCAACGATCGGCAGACAGGAGTGACCGGCGTCGGTTACGAAGGATGCGACCTCGACGGGTTCATCCGGCGGCTGCACCGGCAGGGTGTCACGACGCTGATCGATGTACGGCTCAATCCGATCTCGCGTAAGCGCGGCTTCAGCAAGGCCGCGCTCGCCCACGCGCTGGCCGATGCCGGGATCGCTTACGAACACATGCGGGAGCTGGGCAACCCCAAATGGAATCGAGCCGGGTTCGGCGGAAGCCCGGGGGAGCTGGGAGCGGCTCGCGGTGTCTACGCTCAGGCGCTCACCGGAGACGACGCCCACCGTTGCCTGGAACGCATCACGGAGACCGCTCGCCGGCAGATGGTGGCGGTGATGTGCTTCGAAGCCGACGAGCACCGCTGCCACAGAGACCTGGTCCTGCGGGCCGTTCGCGAGAGGTTCAGCTGCACGGCCCCGGTTTAGGCCGTCGCGGGTAGACGACGCCCAGGACGATGAAGCTACGCGGATGCGCCTGCTGGTTTCCCACGTAGAAGATCGTGTCCCGGTCCGGTGCGCACATCAGATCCCAGAACCTCTCGCGGACGACCTGTTCCACGCCCGCGTCGTCACGATCGTCGAACCGGCGTTGGAGGGCGACGAACTCCCAGTCGAAGATGCCCTGACGGTGGGTGCCGCACGTGGCGGTGTGGCAGCGGTAGCGATACCACCCCTTGAACCTGGGAGCCTGGAGTGCCGTACGCGGCTCGGAGTCGAACAGGCCGAGCTGGTTCACGTAGCGGTCGATCTTCCCCTGCTCCTCGGCGGTCCAGCCCGGGTGACGCTCGATGTCGATTCCCAGGATCTCCTTCGGCCGGATCGCCGCCAGGGAGCGCGCGCCGGGCCGTCGGCGAACGGCCTGGATGAGTTCGCACATCGATTCCTCGACGTAGTCCTCCAGATAGGGCATCCGCCGGTCCCAGCCCTTGATGTGCCTTTCGACCACGAGGCTGTCGATGCGGGGCCGCCAGCTCTCCGCCCGTGGATCACTGGTGTTGGGCCGGGCCTCCAATGTGACGATGTCGTATTTCCCGAATCTGCTGTCGCCGTCCAGCTCGCGATAGTTGATCGGATACAGGCGAATCCAGCCTGGATTGTCGAGGTCAAGGTTGAGAGCGGCGACGCACACGGTCTCGCCGTAGGTCTCGGATGGGTTCGGGGCGGCCTTGACGGTGATGAGCACGCGTAGCCGCTGGTGGCGGGGGTCGAGCGGTTTACTCTGGGATGCTCCGAAATCCGGGCCGAAAAGTGAATTCTGTGCCATTCGCTGCCTTTCGCTACCGCTGATTTCAATGCCGTTTCGAATAGATTATCTTTACGTTCCTTTTGGAATCCCTGACCGATCGAAAATGTCCTCCATCGGCCATGCGTTCGCGTCGCGGTCTGCGGCGCCGATCGGGCGGTTGCCGGCTTCAGTCGAAGGCGATGCCGCCGGGGGCCTCCGGCGGAGGAGTGTCATCTCGTCGGCGTAGGTCCCCGCCGGTGGTCGGCGAGAGCTCGGTGTAAAAAATTCTGTACATGGGGTCAAAGATTGGTTACCTTTGAGATGTCAAAGATTCTGTACATCGGAAGGGGTCGATCATGACTCACGTGGAGAAGCGCGCCTGGATCAGGCTGGTCGTCGCCGTGCTCGGCTACACGGCGTACGTCGTCGCCGTCCTCAGAGGGGCGGACGGAGGGCCGTTACCGGACGTGCCGTACACCGCCGCCCTGCTGTGGACGGTCGGCGGGGCCATCGTCGTCTCGATCGTGGCCGAGATCGGGATGGCGATCGCCATCCCGCGGGCCTCGCGCGTCGTCGACGTCCGCGACCGGGAGATCGAACGGCTCGGCGAGTACACCGGCCAGGCGTTCGTGGTCATCGGCGCGCTCGCGGCGATGCTCATGTCCGTGGCCGGATGGGACCACTTCTGGATCGCGAACGCGGTCTACCTCTGCTTCGTGCTGTCGGCGGTCCTCGGCGGAATCACGAAGATCGTCGTCTATCGCAGGAGCCTTCCCGAATGGTGAAGCCGACACACGTGACCAACCGCATCCGCACGCTGCGGTTCGCCCACGACGAGATGACCCAGGCCGAGCTGGCCGAACGCATCGGTGTGACCAGGCAGACCGTCATCGCCATCGAACAGGGCCGGTACTCGCCCTCGCTGGAGATGGCCTTCCGGATCGCCCGGGTGTTCGGCACCCCGCTCGACGACGTGTTCCAGTACTCGGACCCCCCGGAAGGAACGTCATGAAAGCCATCGTCCAGGACGTGTACGGCCCGGCGGACGTGCTCCGCCTACGCGACATCGACCGCCCCGGCATCGGTGACGAGGAGGTGCTCGTCGAGGTCCGTGCCGCCGCGGTGGACCCCGGCGTGTGGGTCCTCATGACCGGCCGGCCGTACCTCGCGCGTGTCATGGGCTTCGGGCTGCGCCGGCCCAAGGTCGCGGTCCGGGGCCGTGACGTGGCCGGGGTGGTGGCGGCCGTCGGCGCCCGCGTGACCCGGTTCCGGCCGGGCCAGGAGGTGTACGGCACCTGCGAGAGCGGCTCGTACGCCGAGTACGCGAGCGCGCGGCAGGGCAGGCTCGCGCCGAAGCCGGCCGGTCTCACCTTCGAGCAGGCCGCCGCGGTGCCGGTCTCCGGCATGACGGCGTTGCAGGCCGTACGGCACTCCGCCGGCGTACGGCCGGGGCAGCGGGTGCTGGTGATCGGCGCGTCCGGAGGCGTCGGGTCGTTCGCCGTGCAGATCGCCAGGGCCTCCGGCGCGAGCGTCACCGGCGTGTGCGGGGCGGCGAACGCCGGGCTCGTCCGGTCGCTCGGGGCCGACGACGTCATCGACCACACCCGGGAGGAGATCGACCGGGACGGGCCGTGTTACGACGTCGTCGTCGACACCGCGGGAAACCGGCCGCTGTCCCTGCTGCGCCGCGCCCTGACGCCGAGGGGGACGCTGGTCATCGTCGGCGGCGGGCACGTCGCGTACCGCTTCACCGGGGGCATGGGACGCACGTTCCGGGCGCCGCTGCTGTCGGTGTTCACCGGGCAGCGGCTGCTCCCGCTCATCTCCAGGGAGCGCGCCGAGCACCTGGAGGAGCTGACCGGGCTCATCGAGTCCGGCGCCGTCATCCCGGCGATCGACAGCGTCCATCCCCTCGCCGCCGTGCCCGACGCGATCCGCCACCTCATCGCGGGGCACCCGGGCGGCAAGGTCGTCGTCACCGTGCCCGGAACGGCCTGAGGTGAAGGGCCCCGGAGCCGTCCCCCGCGTCGCTCCCTCACCCGGCACCGCCGTACCGGGTGAGGGGCGGTCGTTCGTACGGTGTCCCGGAGGGTCCGGTGGGCGGTCAGGTGAGGGCGGGGACCTCGGTGAGGGTGACGCGGACGGCCGACGGGTCGCCGCCGCCGAGCGGGGCGGCGAACACCGCCGTCCGCCGGCCGGCCCCGTAGACCACGAAGCGCAGGCCGTCCTCGTCCCAGGTGTCCTGGACGTCCGAGGTGAGCAGGGCGGACGCCGAGCAGTAGGCGGGACTGAGGTACAGCAGGCGCAGCGTGACCTCCAGCGGGACCTCCCCGGGCGGGGGCGGGGCGAGCGGCCCGCTCAGCCGTACGCGCAGCCGGCGCAGGGGGGTGAGCCAGTGGCGGTCCAGCTCCGCCGAGAGCCCCAGCAGGGCGACGGCCTCGGCCAGGCCGAGCGCCACGAGCGAGGAGTCCATCGGGTACGGTCCCGCCCCGATCGCCACGAGGCTCATGGCGAGCAGAAGCCCGGCCCGGACGAATCCGCGCCGGTCGACGGGCCGCGAGTGCGCGCCCAGGCAGCCGCACGACGAGGTGGGCGCCGCCCGGCGCGCGTAGACGAGGTAGCCGAGGAACCCCGTGGAGAGCGCGGCGGCGGCCACGCCCTCCACGGGGGACGCGGGCGGCAGCAGCAGCGCCGCCGCCACCGCGAGCTCCAGCACCCCGACGAGCCGGAGCGCGGGGACCGCCCGCGCCGGGCCGACCAGCCTGGCCAGAGCGGTCTGCCCGGCCTGTGCCCGCGTCCGCCGGTCGAGCAGTTTCAGCAGGGCGGCCCAGAGGAGGAAGAGGCCGATCACGTACGGCTGCAGCGCGGCGATCCCTTGCATCTGTCGCTCCTAGTGGGCGGAGAAGACGGTGGCGATGTCGACCTCGTTGGTGTCGGGCCGCCAGGCGCCCATGACCTGCACGTGCTGGCCCACGCGCAGCAGCGACAGGTCGCCGGAGGGCGGCGCGTCGGAGTAGATCGCCACGGACCTGCCCGGCACGCGGTGACAGAGGACCTGCTGACCTTTGTGGTCGAGGTGGATCCGCTCGGCGGTGATGTTCCTGACGTGTCCCTTGATGTTGACGATGTTGAGCCACACCGCCTCGGCCGCCAGCACGCCGTCGGGCATGCGGACCCCGCGGGCGTAGAGACCGTCGCCGGGTCTCGCCTGGTCGAAGGTGGTGGGGCCCAGCTTCCACAGGCTCGTGCCGTCCACGATCCTGATGCGGTGGAACACCATGTTCGACCCCAGGACGAGGAGGGTGTCCTCCTTGACGGAGCGGATGCGGCCCTCGGCGAAGTTCGGGTCGGGCGCGCCGGGCTCGACGTCGGGGGCGGCGGCGCCGAACGCCGCCTCCGGCCCTAGCGACCCCAGCGCGGTCGCGGCGACGACGCCGGCCCCGCCTCCGAGGAGGGCGGACTTGAGCAGTTGCCTTCTGCTGGTCATCGTCGTCCTCCTAGGGGGTCGAGATCTCGCACGGCCGCAGGCCGGTGGACAGGCTGGCGATCCGGCTGTAGGCGGCCGGGGTCAGGTCGATCAGGCGGTTGCTCGCGCAGGTCGAGCCGCAGCAGCTCCGCTCGCCGCAGAACAGGTCCGTCTGCGGGCCGCAGTCGGCGATGGAGGTGATGACGCTGCCGCCGCCGCACAGTGAGGTGATCCGGTGCTGGAAGCCGCAGGTCCTGCGGCTCAGCGACACCCCGCAGCTGTCGGGCCGGGTGATCGACCAGCAGGCGTCGGAGGTGTTGGGCCAGGCGTGCTGCAGGCTTCCGGAGTTGCAGGTGCCGCAGGCCCCTTTGCCGGTGCCGCTGCACGGCCCCCAGGCCGTGCCGCAGCAGAACCAGGAGACCTCTCCCTGCACGGCGGCGAGGAGGTCGATGGGCGGGTCGGTGGGCTGGGTGCGCGTCATGCGCGTCCTCCTGGGGGGTGGGAGGCGGGGTGGGGGGTGTGGGAGGTGAGGCGGGCGCGCCGAAGGGCCCGGGATGGGACGGGTGGCGATGGACCCGATCAGGTGGCGCGGTAGCACGAAATTTCCTGACTTTTCACATGAAAAGCATGTAACTAAATTTCGTCAATCCCTCATCTGACGGCATCCGCCGACGCTCCGCCCCCAATGGCCGATCGCCTCTTGTCGGAGGTATCCCCGTCTGTCACAGTCGGCAGAAGATCCACTACCCCGGCCGGCGTGCGTGGAAGGCGGAACGCGGTGATCGAGCTGACGTCCGGTGACCTGGAGGAAGTGCTGACCCTGGTCACGGGGCAGCAGGAGGAGACGCCCGGCGAGATCCTCCACGTCGCCCGCCGCGAGCAGCCGTCCCTGGTGGCGACGCTGCTGAGCGTCTGGGAGCGGGAGGGGCGAGACCTCGGGCCGGGGCTCTCGCACGAGCTGCGGCAGCAGCGGGCGCGGACGGACTTCTACCGCGGCCTGCAGGCGGGTCTCGGCCGGGCGTGGCCGGAGGCGGTGCCGCTCAAGGGCCTGGAGGTCGCCGACCGCTACCCGGACGCGCTGGTGCGCTACATGAACGACCTGGACTACTGGTTCCCCCGGCGGGACCGGCTCTGGGAGGCCGCGGGCACGCTGCTCGCGGACGGCTGGTCGATGCACACGGCGACCTTCATGCGGGCCGGCGGGGAGCTGCAGTTCCTGCTCAGCTTGCGCAGGCTCCCGGAGGACCCGTACGCGCTGCCGTACGGCATCGAGCTGAGCACCACGCCGCTGGTCGGCGACCGGATCGGCGTGCCGGTCCGTACGGCGCTGCCCGCCCTCTGCGCCGACCCCGTGGTCAAGAACCTGGTCGCGCTGCTCTTCGAGCGGTTCGAGCAGCCGTACCGGGCCCGCGACCTCGTCGACGCGGCCGTGCTGCTGACCGGGGCCTCGCGGCGGCTGCTGGCGTCCTGCGCGCTCGCGGTCCACGAGCTGGCGCTGTGGCCCGAGTACGCGGAGCTGGCGGCCCTGCTGGAGGAGAGCCCGTTCACCGTGCCGCGCCTGCCGGGGGACGAACGGGTCCTGGTCCGGGCCAGCCGCATGTGGCGGCGGGCGACCGCGGTGGGCGGGCTGCGGCGGCCGTTCGGCCTGGCGGTGACCGCGCTGCAGAACGGCATGGTCGGCGGCTCCGCGGGCATGCTCGGCAGACGGGCCTGGGACGCCGTGTCGCGCAGGATGAGCCCGCGCGCCGCGCTCGACGCGGGGCTGTCGCTCTTCGCCCTGCCCGTGGAGGGCGACCACCGCGCGGAGCGGGTCACGCTGGCCGAGCGCGGCGGGGCGCTGTGGGCGTACACGCCGGTGGGCGGGTTCGTCCTGGTCCACGGCGACGAGATAGACGAGGAGCTGCTGGCGGGGGAGAAGGCCGCGGGCGGCATGCGCGAGGAGGCACACGGATGACCGAGCCGATCCGCGCCGAACTGCCGGGCGGAGTGCCCGCCTGGATCCTGCACCGGCCGGGGGCGGGCGTGACGACCGTCACGCTGTGGACGCTGACCGGGTCCAGATACGAGGACGAGGACCTGTCGGGCGGCACCCACCTGCTGGAGCACGTCCTGATGCAGGCGCCGCTGCCCGGCGGGGGCCGCCCGGTGGACCTGCTGGAGGCGCTCGGCGGCGAGGCCAACGCGGTCACCAGCCGGGACCACCTCGTGCTGTACGCCCGCGTGCCCACCTCCGAGACGCTCGCCGCGCTGGACGTGCTGTCCCGCGCGCTGACCGGGCCGGTCATCACCGCCGAGGTGCTGGAGGCCGAGCGCAGGGTGGTCCAGGAGGAGCTGCGCCTGGCCGCGTCCGACCCCGCCGACGTGGTCCACGACCTGTTCTTCGACGTCGCCTTCCCCGGCGGCGCCCTGGGCCGCCCGGTCGGCGGGACGGCCGGGAGCGTCGGCCGGATGGAGCTGGAGGCGCTGCGCGCCCACCACGCCCGGTGGGTGCGCGCGGGGACGGTGGCCGCGGTGATCTGCGGGGGAGCCGATCCCGGGGCGCTGCTGCGGGCGCTGGAGAGCGGGCCGCTCGCCGCGCTGCCGCCCGCGGGGCCGCTCCCCGAGCCGGAGCGGCCGCGCTTCGGCGGCGGCGGGCGGCGGACGCTCGCGCTCAACAGCGACTCGGCGGGCGTGGTCCTCGGCGGGCGCGCGGTGCCGTACGGTGACCGGCTGCTGCCCGCCTGGCAGGTCCTCATGGACCTGGTCGCGGACGCCAGCTCGGCGCTGCTCACCGAGGAGATCAGGAACCGGCGCGGCCTGTCGTACGACATGTGGGGGTTCGCCAACGCCTACCGCGACGCGGGGGTGTGGCGGGCCTTCGTCTCCACGGCCCCCGAGAACGTCGGTGAGGTGGTGGACACGGCCGTGGCGCTGCTGGAGGAGCGGGCCGGGCTCGGCTGGACGGAGGAGGAGGCGGCGCTGGCCGCCCGCCGTACGGCCGGGCTGTTCCGGCTGGAGGCCGAGGAGTCGCTGGAGGAGGCGCTGCTGTACGGCCGGTACGGGCTGCTCGGCGGCGACCCGCACTGGACGCTCGACGGGCAGGTCGCCGCGATCCGCGCGGTGACCTCGGACGATGTGCTAGCCGCGCTGCGGGCGGCGATGGATCCCCTCGTCATCGCCATCGCCGGTATTGACTAATACGGATTTATCCCTAAAAACTCGTTTATCAAGGATCGGTCCGGCGGGGCATTTCCTGTCCTGTTCGGCGGTGATCCATGGCCGAAAAGGAGGATAGGGATGGACCGGAGAGCAAAACTCCTTCGCCGCCCCAAGACCGTCAAGCCGAAGAGGAAGTGACCGTGGACCGCGGGCGCAGGCTTCTCCGCAGGCCCAGGGCCGTCGCGCCGGGCACGTCGAAGAAGAGGTGACCATGGACCGCAGGTGCAATCTGCTCCGCCGTCCCAGGATCTCCACATCCCGGAAGAGGTGACCGATGGACCGCAGACACCATCTGCTCCGCCGCCCCAGGACGGCGAAACCCAGGAAGGGCTGACGATGGACCGCAGGCACCAGTTGCTCCGCCGTCCCAGGACGGCGAAACCCAGGAAGGGGTGACCGATGGACCGTAACCGCGTGACGGCCCGCAGGCCGCGCGTCGTGAAGAAGGCCAAGGCCTGAGTCAGGCCGGAAACCGGGATCTGATCCCACGCTGAGGCCGGCGACGGCCGGAGCCGGCCGGGAACCGCGACCGGCAGGAACGACACCCGCCGGGAACGGACACCGGCCGGGAGACCGAGGAGGCCGGAACGGTGAGTGATCGGTGACCGCGATCGAGTGGCAAAGGACCGTCCTGTTCCTCCTACCGCCCGACGCGCTCGAACGTCACCTGTGCGGCCCCGTCCTCGACATGCTGGAGGAGAACGGGTTCTCGCCGGTCCGGTACGACGTCCTGTGGCACCGGCCTCCCAACCAGGACGCCTTTCAGGAACGCAACATCACTTCCGTCTGGAAGGCCTACTTCTACCGGCAGGTCGACCTGGTGTTCGACCTCGGACCCACCCTCGCCCTGCTGGTAGAGGACAGGCGCGCGGACGCCGCGCCCGGCACGAGCCACACCCGGCTGCGCGCGCTCAAGGGCGCGAGCGACCCCGCCGAGGCCGCCCCCGGCACCATCCGCCGCGACCTGCGCGGCATCAACGTCATGCTCGACATCGTGCACAGCTCCGACAGCCCCGAGGACTCCCGGCACGAGGCGGAGGTGTTCTTCGGCCCCGGCCTCGGCAGGCCGCTCGACGGCCCGGAGGAACTGCGCGACCTGGTGGCGCTGCTGGAGGCGGGCATCCCCAGGGAGACCAGGGAGTACGACGACGTGCTCACCGGGCTGCGTGCCAAGGTGGTCGCCGCAGTCTGGAACGAGCTGACCCCCGAGGGGCGCGGGGTGGCGCCCGGCCTGACCCGGCTGACCCGCCTCGGCGCGGGGGCCGAGCTGGCCGCGCTGCTGCCGGGCGGGACCGCGCACCCGCTGGCCGAGCTGCTCTCCTGCGAGTTCCTGCCGGACCATCCGAAGACCGACCTCAAGCGGGCGGCGGCACGGATGGCGGTGTACGGCCTCACCCTCGACCGGTGGGAGAACGCGGTGCTGCAGACCTCCATGATCTTCCCCCCGCTGCGGCGGGACTGACCCGCCCTCCGCGTCCCGTACGGCCTCCTCTCCGCGTCCCGTACGGCCGGCCCGGTAACACCCGCCCCGCCCGGTCCCGCCCGGTCTCGTCCGGCCGGGTGGAACCGGGGAGGCTCAGGGGGACAGCAGGGACGTCGTGCGGGCGCTCCACGCCACGGCGGGGGCCAGCGCCGGATCCAGCGGCAGCACCCATCCGGACAGCTCCACCGCCTCGCACCCCCGCGCCGTCTTCGCCCGCCAGCTCCCCTGGCCGTAGTGCAGACGCCGTACGCCCGCCGGGTAGGCGAGCCGGGCGGGCTCGTAGAAGACCGTCGCGAAGTAGGTGTGCCGGGCCGCGGCGGAGGCGTAGTCCATGCCGGTGCTCACGCAGTACCGGACGCCCGCGTGCTCGACGAACAGGCCGTAGCCGAGCAGGACCCCGGCGCGCTCGGCGCGCAGCAGCAGCGCCCCGCCCGCGCACAGGTCCCGGAGCCGTCCGGCCGTCTTCGCCCGGTCCGGCGGGCGGCCGTTGTACTTCGCCGAGTGGCCGCACTTGAGCTCCACGACGTCCGCGCCGGGTTCCGTCACCCGTTCCGCGCGCACCTCCACCCCCGCCTCGCGGAGCAGGCGCAGCTCGCGGCGGACCTCGCCGCGCCGCTTGCGGGGCAGGGCCGCGAGGTAGTCCTCGAACCCGTCGCCGGGCAGCCGCAGCTCGCAGGAGTACGCCAGGGGGACCTCGGTGAACCCCCGGGCGGCCAGGACCCGCCCGAGCGGCGCGGTGTCCGGCGGGGGATAGAGGAACGCGACGGCGCGCAGCCCCTGATCCGCCGCCCAGTCCGTGACCGCCGCCACCAGGGTGTCCAGGGCCTCGCGGTCGCGGGCCAGCGGCCCGAGCGGGTGACACTCGTAGCCCGGCAGCATCACCACCAGGTGCGGGAACCAGTCGTCCCGAGGGGGCGCGGGCTCAGGGGGGCCCGCGGCCCGCGCCGCCCGCGCGGCGGCGCTGAGCGGCAGCTCGGCCGGGTCGCCGGCGAGGATGTACGGCAGGTCGAAGACCTCGCCCCGGCCGGGACGGTCCACGCCGGTCACGACCGTGCCGTAGAGGACGAGCACCGCCGCACCCGCCGCGTCCGCCGTACCCGGCGTGCCCGCCGCACCCGCCGCGTCCGCCGTACCCGGTGTGCCCGCCGTGCCCGGCGTGCCCGCCGCACCCGCCGCGTCCGCCGCGTCCGCCGTGCCCGGCGTGCCCGGCGTGGCCGGTGCGGCCGGTGCGGCCGGTACGGTCACACCCGCCTCGCGCAGCACGAAGGTGTACGCGGCGCCGGGCACCCGGCCGCGCATCGCCGTGAGCCACCGTTCGGTGGCGAACATCGGCCCGTCCGCCGCCAGGGCCGGCCACTCCGGCGGGCGGCCGGGCACCGCCTCGAAGGCGAAGGCGCTCATCCGGCGGGGAGCAGGCAGGCGTCGAGGGGGATCGGGGTGAGGCCGTGCCTGAGCTTGAACACGTGGTTTCCCCGGCCGCCCTCCAGGGTCGTCAGCCCCTCGCGCAGCGCCTGCCCGACCGAGAGGGGGTAGAGCAGCGGGTAGGGGCTGTAGTTGCCGCCGACCTCGTAGTCCACTCCGCAGGCCCAGGCGTGGAAGCGGCTCTCGTCGCGCAGGCAGACGGCCGCGCCGACCAGCCGCCCGCGCTCGCGGACCTCGATGACGTGCGCGGCGTCGCCGAGTTCGGTGAGGAACCCGGCGAAGACCTCCCGCGGGTAGTAGGACCCCGTACCGTGCCGGGCGGCGGTGCGCGCGCACAGCTCGCCGATCTCGGCGAGGTCCGCCTCCGCCAGGGGGAGGGACGCGCTGCGCGCCCCGGCGTCCTCGGCCCGGCGGCCGTTGCGCCGCATGTTGGCCCGCCCCCGGGGATTGGCGCTCGCGATGTAGCCGTCCACGTCGGCGAAGGGGCGCAGGTCGACGCGGAACCGGTCCTCGATGTGCCGGGCCGGGAAGCCCAGGGAGACCAGGCCGTCGCCCAGCTCCGACCCGCGCGGCACGTTGACGAAGCCGTACCAGGCCGCCCCCCGCTGGGCGGCCAGCTCCCGCATGGCCGCGGTGACCGCCTCCAGGTTCGGCTCCCCGGGCACCCAGGCGTCGTAGCAGTGCCACACGTGGCTGAGCAGACCGGTCTCGTCCCCCGACAGCGGGTAGCGGGCGCGGAGCTGGCCGAGCGGGTCGAGCCCGCGCAGCAGCGTGACCGGGAGCACCGTGACGGCACGTCCGCCGGCCCGCACGACGAAATAGAAAAACGCCTCGATCGGGATAAGGGGAAACCGCTCGTAGGCGCGCAGATAACGGGACCGGTAGAAAACCGGCGCTCCCGACCTCGATACAACCTCATCCCATTCGGCGGTGTCAACGGTCTCTATGGACGTGCTGATATCGACGGTTAAGGAAGCACTCATGGCACACCTAGCCTCGGAAACCGGCGCGGGTCGGGGGAGATGAGACGCTTGACGACAATGTCGTATATGGCGCAATACTAAGCGGATACTGCTCTCCGTAGCGAGGGAGAAAGCCGTGGTTCACGTCGTCTTCCACAACAAAGTCGGTGGGTCCGAAAATCTCGCGGCCGCCCCCGGCCAGCCGTTGACGGCGGTCCTCGCCGCGCACGGCATCCCGCTCAACGCCGTCCTGACGACCCGCGACGGGCGGATCGTCCCCGAGCAGACGACGATCGTCGGGGAGGACGACCTCATCGAGGTCCGCCAGGTGCGCCACTACGACCTCGACGTCACCCGCAGACCCGCCCGCACGGTCTACGGCACGCCCGACCCGGTCTACGTCAAGTCGGTCCTGTTCGACACCCTGGGCCGCCTGGAGCAGCGCGTCGAGCAGTTCGACGCCGAGGGGTTCGTCCGCTACGTGGAGGAGACCTTCGTCCAGAGCGTGCTGCGCGGCGAGGTGCTGCGGCAGGGCGACTCCGTGGTGATCGGGCTGTCCGGCGGCAGGGACAGCGTGGCCTTCCTCAAGCTGCTGGAACGCACCCGGGACCGCCTGCCCGCCTTCACGATGACCTCCGTGACCATCACCGGGCTGCCCGACTGGGAGGAGCCCGCCACGTTCGCCGCGGCCCGCGCCTCGGCCGAGGGGCTCGGCATCGACCAGGTCATCGTGGACGCCACCGACATCGAACGGGTCTTCAAGCTGCGCAGGCCGTTCGTCGAGGCGATGAACAGCGTGGTCGCGGGCGACGCGAACCACCTGACGATGGTCGTCGGCCACCAGGTGCTCCGCCGCATGCTGGAGGACCACGCCCAACGGATCGGCGCGGGCACCGTCGCCTTCGGGTTCAACGCCGACGACCTCGTCGCCAGCATGGTCACCTGGATGACGAGCGGCTACCGGATGGGCGGCATCCCCGTCCGGGAGATCGGCGGGATGCGCTACATCTTCCCGCTCTACCGGATCCCCAAGAAGGAGCTCACCCTCTACCTGGAGTTCGTCGCCCCGGAGCTGAACCGTCAGGGCACGCCGGGCCGGTTCACCACCGGGCCGCAGGAGAGGTCGATGGCCTACGCGATGGCCGACCACCTCTACGACCTGTGGCCGGGCATCGACTACTACCTGTTCGAGGCCTTCGCGAACATGCAGCGGTACATGTTCCCGCTGGTGGAGGACAAGTGCCGGGTGTGCGAGGGCGTGTACGTCATGCAGGAGGGCGTCCCCGGCAACCCGGCCGGCCTGTGCGACGTGTGCGACTTCTTCGCGCGCCGGGAGTTCGCGTGACGGGCCTCCTCGCACCCGGACCTCGCCGTCCGGGGGTTCGCGTGCCGGGGGTTCGCGCGGTGCGGGCTCGTGCGGTGGGGATTCGCGTGCCGGGCCGGTTCGTGTCCAGGGTCCGTCCGACGGGCCGGTCCGCGTGACGGGCTGGTACGCCGACTACTTCACCGCCGACTACTGGAGCTTCGCCCGTCACGAGTACACCGCCGAGCGTACGGCGGGCGAGGTCGCCTACCTGGCCGGGATCCTCCGGAAGCACGCCCCCGGGCGGCGGGTGCTCGACCTGGGCTGCGGAATCGGCAGGCACGCCGTCCCCCTGGCCCGGCACGGCTTCGAGGTGGTCGGCGTCGACGTCTGCGCCTGGGCGCTCGACCGGGCCGCCGAGGCGGCCGGCCGGGCGGGCGTCCGGGTCGGGCTCCTCCACGCCGACCTGCTGGCCGCTCCCGACCTCCCGGAGGCGGACGCGGCGATCTGCGTGCAGTCGTTCGGCTGGGGCTCCGACGCCGAGCAGCGCGCGTTGCTGGCCCGGGTGCGCGAGCGCCTCGCGGCCGGGGGCGTGCTGATCCTGGACCACTCCAACGTCTCGGCCATCCTGAGCCGCTACGAGCCCGCCGCGCGGTTCGAGGCCGAGGGGGAGGTCTTCGACTTCCTGCGCTCCTACGACCCGGTGAGCGGGCGCAGCCGTGGCGAACTGCGCGTCACCCGCCGCGCCGGGTCCGGCGGGTCCGTGCCCGAGTCCGAGTCCGAGTCCAGGCTCGGACCCGAGTCCGAGTCCGAGTCCGGTTCCGGTTCGGGCCCCGACTCCGGTTCGGGTTCCGGAGAGACGGTCGCCGTGCTCCGAGACGACGTGCGGCTCTACCAGCCGAGCGAGGTGACCGCCCTGCTCCGGGAGACCGGCTACGACGTCGTGCGCGCCGACGCGGACTTCACCGCCGGCTCCCCGGTACGGCCCGGCACCCGGTACGTCCAGTTCGTCGCCGTGGCGCCTGCGCGCCCCGAGCTCGCGGTGCTCGACCACGCGCGCTCGGAGCCGTCCGCCGGGCAGGTGGACCTGCGCTGGGCGCCCGACGAGGTGGAGTACGTGCGCGAGGCCGTCGACCGGGCCTGGGCGCGGGTGGCCGCGGAGCCGGGCGGGCTCGCCGAGACCGCCCGGCGCTACGCGCTGGACGATCCGTACGGAGGCGTCCGCGCGGCCCCGGTGCTCGGCCGGCACTTCGGCGCGGACCTGCCCGCCGACCGGGTCGTGACCGGGGCCGGGACGACCGGGCTGCTCAACGCGCTGAGCGCACTCGTCGCGCCGGGCACGCCGCTGTTGTGCACGCCGTACGCCCATCCCGACCTGCCCGCGTGGGCGGCGCGGCGGGGTGCGGCCCTCCACGTGTTCGATCCGGCGGACGGCGAGGCCCCGGAGCTGGTGGCGCGGCTCCGGCCCTCGATGGTGCTCGTCGAGCGGCCCGGGGTGCGCGGCGACCTGCTGCCGCCCGGCCGCGTCCTGGAGCTGGCCGAGGCGGTGAGCGAGGCCGGCGGCCTGCTGGTGGTCGACGAGGCGTGCGCGGCGTACGCGGGTCCGGAGGTGAGCGCGGTGCCGCTCACGACGCGGACCCGTGGCCTCGTCGTGCTGCGCAGTGTGTCCAAGGGGTACTGCTGCGGCGGCCTGCGCGCCGGGTTCGCCGTCGCCTCCGCCGGCGCCGCCGGCGCTCTGCGCGCGGTGGCCCCGCCGCTGGCCGTGTCACCGCTGTCGCTGGAGGTCGCGCTGCGGCTGCTGGAGCAGGGCGACGTCCTCGGCCCGCTGCGCGCGGCCGTGGCGGAGGCCAAGCCGGAGCTCGTCGCGGCCCTGCGCTACCTGGGCCGGGAGGCCGACCCCGGGCACCCGGCGCTGCCGTGGGTGACGGTCGAGGGTGACGCCCCGCCGGGCGTTCTCGGCAGGCCGCTGCGCCACCGCGCCGGGGGCCCCGCGCTGACGAGGATCAGCGTGCCGCTCTCGGCCGTCCGCAGGCGCGCGCTGCGCGAGGCGGTGGCCGCCGCGGGCGGCGGCGAGCGGACCGGCCGGACGGCGGTGGGCGGATGACGGGACCGGACGGAGACGGGTGGACGGGGACGGTGGCGGGCGGGAGGACCGGATGACGGGGCCGGGCGCGGCGGCGGACGTCGGCGGGACCACCGGGCTGGTGCACGCCCGGTTCGACGTCGGGGCGGCCGAGAGGGACGTCGCCGAGCTGTGCCGGTTCGACCGCTACCAGGCGTCCGACGGGATCATGGCGGCCGCCGCGTACGTCGCAGGACGCGCGGAGCGGGCGGGGCTCTCCGACGTGCGGCTGCTGGAGTTCCCCGCCGACGGCGGCAGGCACTGGTGGACCTTCCGCGCCCCCGCCTCGTGGACGCCCGTCCACGCCGAGCTGGCCGGTGTGACCGCCTACCCGGACCGGCCGTTCGCGCTCGCGGCGTACTCGGCGTCCACCGGTCCCGGCGGGGTCGAGGCACCCGTCGTCCGGCTCGGCGCGGGACCGGACGACCCGGAACGGCTGCGCGGCGCGATCGTCGTCCACGACGACCCGGACCTGCCGCTGCCCGCGGCCCTGGACCTCGCCGTCCGGTACGGCGCGCTCGGCCTGGCGACCGACCGCGTCTCCGGCCCCGGCCGGACCGGGCGGATCGAGCTGCGCGCGGGCGGTCCGCTCCTCGCCTTCAGCCTCACCTCCGGACAGCTCGCGGACCTGGCGCGGCGTGACCGCGTGCGCGTCACGGTGCGGGCCCACGGCGCGGCGCCCATGCCCGTGGTCACAGCGCTGCTGCCCGGGGAGCCCCGGGGGTCCGGAGACCCCGCGGCGGAGGAGGTGCTGCTGTCGGCGCACCTGTGCCACCCCCGGCCCAGCGCCAACGACAACGCCTCGGGGGTCGCCGCCCTCCTCGGTGCGGCGGCCGTCCTGGCGGGCCTCCGGCGCGGACGCCGGTCCGTCCGCTTCGTGTGGGGCCCGGAGTTCACCGGCATGGCCGCCTACCTGCACGATGTCGCGCCCGCTCCGCCGGTGGCGGCGGTGAACGTGGACATGGCGGGCCAGGACCAGCGGCTGTGCGGCGGCCCGCTCATCGTCGAGCGCAGTCCCGATCACCTGCCGGGCTTCGTCAACGCGCTGGCCGAGCACGTCGTCGGCGAGATACCGCAGGCCGGACGCTCCTACTCGGGCGCGGTGGCCTGCGACACCTGGGCCTGGCGGGCGACGCCGTTCGTCGGCGCCTCCGACCACAGCCTGCTGGTGGACCGGTCGGTCGGCTGCCCCACCGTCACGCTCGGCCACTGGCCGGACCGGTTCAACCACAGCTCCGCCGACACCTTCGACAAGGTGGACTTCCAGGAGCTGCGGCGCACCGCGACGATCGCCGGAGCCTGTGCCGCGGTGCTGGCCGACGCGGGCGAGGAGACCCGGGGTGAGCTGGAGCGGATCGCGACCCGCTGGGCCGCGGCGCGGCTGCTGGAGTGCCTGCCCTCGCCCGGCGCGCCCCCGGCGGACCGGACGGCCGCCCGGACGACCGGCCGTGCGGCGGACCGAACGGCGAACCCTGCGACGGACCGGACGGTGGAGGGGGCGGCGGGACGGACGGCGGACCGGATGGTGGACGGGGCGTGCGGGCTGCTGAGGCACCGTACGGCGGTGGCGCTCGGCGTGCTCGACGGGGTGGACCGGCTGTGCGGCCGGCCGGGCGACCCGGAACGGCACCGGTGGGTCGAGGGTCTGTCGGCGCACGTGGCCGGACTGCTCCCTGGCACCCGTCCGGAGCCCGCACCCGCGGAGCCCGCGGGGCCGCCGCTGCGCCGTACCTGGGAGGGGCCCTTCAACCTGCGCGGGCTGGCCGAGGCCGCGAGTCCCGCCGGGCGGAGCTGGATCGACGGGCGGCTGGCCGCGGACCGCTCCGGCGCGTACGCGCTGATGCTGGCGCTGGCGCACGGCATCGACGGCGCGCGGGACCGCGGGGAGCTGGCCCGGTACGCCGGGTACGCCGCCGGACTGCCCGTCGGGACGGACTTCGCCGACGGGTTCCTGTCCGTCCTCGTCGAGGCGGGCTGGGCAGAGGAGACGACCAACGCCGAAAGGGGCGCCGATGCGCAGGCTCCTGCGTGACCGACAGTTCGTCCTGCTCTTCTTCGGCCAGGCGGTCAACATGTTCGGCGACCGCGCCCTGCTGATCGTCCTCGCCATCTTCGTGAAGGACCTGACCGGGTCGGACTCGATGGCCGGCGTCGTCCTGGTGCTGCTGTCGCTGCCGTCCTTCGTCGCCCCGCTCACCGGGCTGCTGGTGGACCGGTTCCCCCGGCGCGCGACGATGATCGTCAACGACCTGGTCGCGGCCGTGCTGGTGCTGTCGCTGCTGCTGGTGCGGCACCCGGGCGACCTGTGGATCGTCTTCGTCGTCACCTTCGGCTACGGCGTCTCCAACCAGGTGTTCAACGCGGCCAGGGGCGGGCTGGTCCACTCGATGCTCCCGTCCGAACTGCTCGGTGACGCCAACGGCCTGTTCGGCTCCTTCAGCCAGGGGCTGCGGATCGTCGGGCCGCTGCTGGGCGCCGCGCTCTTCACCGCGATGGGCCTGAGCGCGGTGGCGGTGCTGGACGCGGGCACCTTCCTGGTGTCGGTGCTGGTGCTCCTGGCGCTGCGGCGCGCACCCGACCTGACGCGATCCGGCGAGCGCGGGCGTGAGGGCGGACGTGAGCCGGGCCGCCTGACGCGTGATCTCACCGCCGGCATCCGGCACATCCTGCGCGACGCGGAGCTGCGCTCGGGCGTCGTCGCGCTCGGCCTGGCGCTGGGCGCGGCGGGGCTCATCAACTCCGCCATGTTCGCCGCGGTGGACCAGGGCCTGAACCGGCCGCCCGCGTTCATCGGGGTGATCGCCGCGTTCGAGGGCGGCGGGGCCATCGTCGGCGGCCTGATCACCGGGACCCTCATCCGGAGGTACGGCGAGCAGCGCACGGCGGCCGTCGGCTTCGCCTCCAGCGCGTTCGGCCTGCTGCTGGTGATCCCGACGAGCGTGGTGAGCGTGTGCGTGAGCGGCGTCTTCGTCGGGCTGTCCATCCCGATGTTCATGGTCGCGACCACCACGCTCGTGCAGCGCCGCACCGGGGCCGGGCTGCAGGGCCGGGCGCTGACCGCGATGGACGCGCTGATCGACCTGCCGTTCGTGGCGTCGATGGCGGTGGGGGCGTTCGCCATCCGGTTCGTGGAGTTCCGGTTCGTCTACGCCTTCAGCGCGGTGGCGTTCGCGGCGGTGGCGGCGTACGTGCTGCTGTCGCGCCGCGGGTCCCCGGTGGCCGCGGGTGAGCCGGAGCGGGCCGAGGCCGGGTGAGCCGGAGCGGGCCGAGGCCGGGTGAGCCGGAGCGGGCCGGAGCGGGCTGGAGTGGGCCGAGGCCGGTTGAGCGGCTGTCTGGGACGCCGGGCGGGAGGTCCGCCGAGACGGCGCGCGAGCGCGGGCGCATTCGTCAATGATCGGCGGACTGTTTGATTTCCCCGTTGACAGGTAAGTCGTCCCATTTTACGTTCATTCACATAATCTCAGGGGAAATCGTCAAATCCCCATCAGGAGGTCCAGCGTGATGCCCGAGATCCTGCAGCAAACGACGACCGAAACCCCGGTTATGCTCACGCCTGAACTCGTGGAGACAATGCTCTCCGAGCGCCAGGCCGTACAGGTCATGAAATTCCGCACGACCTGCACGGACTGCGTGCCGAATTACTGATGATCGGAAGACCCGGGACGCCCGCCGCGAGAAACCCGTCCGGCCTTGCCGGATGACGCGGACCTGACGGGCGGACACGCCGGCGTCCCGGGGGTCGGTGTCACACCCCACCCCCGGGAGTCGTTGCGCGCGGTGCCGGACCGGATCCTGGCGGCGCTGGAACGGGCCGAGCGCGGGGTCGTCGTCCTGGCGGTGGACGGCCTGGCCTGGCGGGCGGCCCGCGCGGCCTGGCCCGCGGCCGGTCTCACCCGCCTCACCTCGACGTTCCCCAGCACCTCGGCGACCGCCTGGATGACCTCGGTCACCGGCCTCCCGGCCTCCGGGCACCTGGCGATCGGGGCCGCCTGCCGCTCACCCGCCGACGGCTCCCTCATGAACGTGATCACCGGTGAGACGCTCGCGCGAGCCGTACCGGATCGGCCGGGCGGCGCTCCGCCCGGCGGCGGCCTCTCCGGCGGTCTCCCACGCGATGCCCGCCGGGACGGCGACCCCCAGGGCGGCCCCCAGGGTGGTCCGCCGGGCGACGACCCCCGTGACGGCCCGCCCGGCGGTGATCTCATCGCGGCGCGGACGACCGTGTTCGAGCGCGCGGCCGCGATTCCCGGAACCGTCGCCGTCGCCGCCGGGCGCGAGATCGACACGCTCGGGAGCCCCTGGTCCGCCGCGCTGCTGCGGGGAGCGGCCCGGTTCCCGGCGTTCCGGAACGCCGGCGAGGTCCCGGCGGCGCGGCGGAGCGAACTCGCCGCCCAGGCGCTCGACCCGGAGAGCCTGGTGGCGGCCGTGGCCCGCGACGTCGAGGCCGCGTTCGCCGCGCACGCCGCGGACGGCCGGCGGCTGCTGCTGTGGATCTACGTCAACCTGGACGACCACGTCCACCGGCACGGTTACGACCCCCGCGCCATGCGCGCCGTCGCCGGACTGGAGCGCCACGCGCTGGCCTGGGCCGCGAGGGGGTGGCACGTGATCGCGCACTCCGACCACGGCCAGGTGCCCGTCGTCCCCGACCCGGCCCTGGAGACCGCGTGGGCCGGGGTGGACGTCCCGGAGCTGTGTGCGCTGCCGGGCGGGGGCGCGGGACGGGTGCGCTGGCTCCACCCGCGTCCGGGACGGGCGGACGAGGCGGTGGAACGGCTCGCCGCCGCTCTCGGCGGGCACGCGCTCGTGGTGCCCGCCGACGAGCTGCCCGGCATGGGCCTGCTGGAGCTGACCCCGGCCGTCCGGGAGCGGATCGGGGAGGTGGTGGCCGTCGCGACCTCGCCCCGCTTCCCCCTCCCGGTGCGCGGCCCGCGTTTCGAGCACGGGGCGCTGACCGAGGACGAGATGCTCGTGCCGCTGGCCGTCTGGTCAGCGGGCTGAGCCGTACTCCTCGTCCAGCAGACCGAGGGTCCCGCGCAGCCGGCGGATCTCCGTACGGCCGGCCGCGGCGGGCCCGGGACCCGGGCGGTCAGGCGCCGGAGCCGTCCGGCACCGGGACGCCGGCGCGATCCGGAGCGGCGTGATCCGGGACGACGCCAGGGCGGTGGACGAGGTCAGGCGTCCCGGGCGGCGGGCCGCCAGCGGTAGCGGGCGTCGGGGAGGTTCTCCTCGTTGCCCCCGCCGTCGCCCAGCTCCACCAGCGTGAAGCCGTGCCGCTCGTAGAAGCGGCGGGCACCGGCGTTCTCCTGGAACACGTGCAGGTCGAGCCCGTCCGGCCGCCGCTCCTTGGCCAGCGCGAGCAGCGCGGCGCCGAAGCCCCGGCCCTGGGCCTCCGGCGCGACGTACAGGTGCTCCAGCCACCCGTCGCCGAGCGCCGCGAAGGCCGCGACCTCGCCGTCCGGCCCGGTCACCCAGACCTCGTCGTCCAGGAGCACGACGTGGGCGATCCAGCGCCGGGTCTCCTCGTCGGTGTGCAGGTCCGGCAGGTAGGTCATCTCCGCGCGGGCGGCCAGGAAGACCTCGGCGATCCGCCCGGCGTCCCCGGGCAGGGCCCGGCGCGGGCTCTCGGTCTGTCGCATCCGCCCACGGTGGCACATCCACGCGGCGGCGGGCCATCGGATACCGCCGCCGGCTCGTCCTGACGCCGGAGGGGTCCGGGGCGGGGCCACGGGATCCCGGGCCGCGGACGCGGGCGGTCGTGCCGTCACGTGGGGCGGGGTGGCGGCGATCTCTCGGTCAGACCCGTGGCGACGATGTCGATGAGCAGGTCGAGGATCTTCGGGTACAGGTCGGGGCGGGCCAGCCGGTCCCTGTGCATGGGCATCAGGAGGACGGCCTGCAGGACACCGGTGATCACGGCGGGGTCCGCGTCGACGAAGTCCTCGCCGCGCCGGGTGAGGAAGGCGGCCAGCGCGGTGACCGGGTTCTCCGGCGCGGACGCCACCCGGGCGGGGTCCAGCTTCCGGGTCACGGCCTCCATCTCCTCGGGATGGGTCATCAGCCTGCCGTACAGCGGGTCGGTGGTCAGTTCCTCGATGGTGGCGTACAGGAAGCGGCGCAGCCCCGCGCGGGTGTCTGGCCCGCCCAGCAGTGCCTGGTCGATGACGCGGTGCTTGATCTCGGCCATCTGGGCGAGCATCAGCTCCAGATAGAGCGTTTCCTTGGAGTCGAAGAAGACGTAGAAGGTGCTCTTGGCGATGCCGGTGCCGGTGACCAGCTCCTCCAGGGAGGTCTTGCGCAGGCCCTGGGTGGTGAACAGGCGCCGGCCGTTGGCCACGAGAAGCCCGGTGATGCGGGCTCGCTCCTCGGCGGAGAAAGCAGGGGGCATGAGCGGGTCCCTTCCACATGAACATGCTGATCATATGTTTTCAGAAGGGCAGGGCCTCATTCCCGCAGCTGAAACCCGCGTTCGACCAGCCGCCGGACCGGCCTCCACGAGGACAGCCGCAGCGGGAGCTGGGTGAGCTCCAGCGCGACCGGGTTGCGCGGGGCGTACACGCCCCTGACCCGGCGGCCGAGCCGCTGCTTCCTCTCCGCCTCCGGCCGCAGCCGCGCCTCCCATTCCGCGAGCGCGGCCGGAACGTCGCCGGGGTGGCGTTCCAGGGCGGCGCCGAGCAGGTCGGCGCCGCCGACGGCGAGGGAGGAGCCGTAGCCGGCGAACAGCGTGACGCACCAGGCGGCGTCGCCGAGCAGTGCGACCCGGCCGCGGCTCCATCGGTCCACCACCATCTGGCTGATGGTGTCGAAGTAGACCGAGCCGGCGGTCCTGAGGCCCTCCAGCGCCTGCGGGACCAGCCAGCCCATGTCGCCGTAGACCTCGTGCAGTTCCTCCGGCGAGCTCTGCGGGCGGCCGAGGTCGCTGCGGTAACCGAAGAAGGCGGCCGTACGGCCGTCGCCGACGCTCATCATCGCGAAGGTGCGTCCGCCCGCGCTGATGGTTCCCGTGACGCCGTCCGGCAGGCCGGCGGGCCGTTCACCGAGCATGTAGACCGCGACCCGGTGTCCCATGTCGAGGCGGTAGTCCTCCTCGGGGCCGAAGACGAGGGCGCGCGTCGCGGAGTGCAGCCCGTCGGCGCCGATGAGCAGGTCGGCGTGCTCGACGGTGCCGTCGCTGAGGGCGACGCGCACGGTCTCGTCGTCCCGGTCGACCGCGGTGATCGTGGTGCCGAAGCGGATCTCGGCCGAGTTCCCGACCGCCTCGTACAGCACCGCCTCGATGTCGCCGCGCAGGATGTTGAAGGATCGGGCGCCCATGGCGGCGGCGATGACCGGGCCGCCGAGCGTGAAGCGGGGCTCTCCGTCCGGCTTGCGGTAGACCAGTTCCCGGGTGACGAAGGCCCGCCGCCGCAGGGCGGGAAGGATCCCCATCCGCTCGGCGCCGTCGTGGCCGATTCCGCCGAAAGCGACGCCGTAGCCGCCGCTGCGGCGCTCCGGCGCCCGCTCGGCCACAAGGATGTCCCAGCCGGCCTGCTCCAGTCGCAGCGCGGCGGCCAGCCCGGCGATCCCCGCTCCGATGATGATGGCTCGCATGTCGCCACCTCCTCTATGTGTCTATAAAAACAGATTGAAAATATGTTTTCAACCGGTGGCGCCTGAACGGACAGACGGCCAGGGGGTCCGCCGGGATCGGGCGGATGGGGCCTCCGGTCGGGCGCGATCACCGCCCGGCCGATGACGCGCCGCGCCATCGGCCGGTCAGGAGTACCAGTCGCCGGCGATCTCGTCGATCGTCCTGCGGCCCCGAGGGACGGACGCGCCGACGGTGAGGACCTGCGTGATGCCCTGCGGGTGGTTGAGCAGGCTGAAGAGGTAGAACGAGCCGCCGTTCCGGGTGACGAAGCCGCCCGTCCCGGAGGGGGAGGCCGCGGGGGAGCCGGCCGTCCGCGAGGAGGAGGGGGCCACGAGGCCGCAGCCGGCCAGGCTCACCGCCAGGACGGCGACGGGCAGCGCCTCACGCGCCTTGCGCACGGTGTGGTTCCTTCCGTTTCGTCGCTTTTCGTCACGGCGATGGCGATCTACGACCGTACCGGACCCTCCCGCGAGGCATGGCCGCGGGTACGGCGGGCCCTCGCCGCCGGTGCGGTCGGCCCGTTCCGCCGCAGGTACGGCGGGCCCGTGCGTTCGCCGGTACGGCGGGCCCGCGTCTTCGCGGGCGCGGCCGGGCCGGGTGTTCGGGGGGTCGGCCGTTCCCGCCGTGACCGGTGAGACGGACGGCACCTCCCGGACACCCGCGGATGAGGCCAGAATGCTCGGATGGGATATCTCAGTCTGCTTCGCCTCCAATACGTCGTCCGGCTGCTGCTGGGCAGTCTGGTCGGCCGCCTGCCCAGCGCGATGGCGGCCGTGGCCATCCCCCTGGCGCTGCGGGAGAACGGCGCCGGTTACGCCTTCGTCGGGGCCGCGGCCGGGGCCTTCGCCGTCGCGGCGGCCGTGGGCGGGCCCGTCCTGGGGAGGATGGTGGACCGGGCGGGCCAGGTGCGGGTGCTCCTCCCGGCGGCGCTCGCGGCGGCCGCCGGGTTCGCGGCCATCGCCGTCGCACCCGGGAACCCGTACGCGGTGCTGGCCGGGGCGGTCCTCGCGGGCGTGGCGACGCCGCCGCTCGAACCGTGCCTGCGGGTGCTGTGGCCGAACCTCGTCGGCCCGGAGCTGCTGGGCCCGGCCTACGCCCTCGACGCCGCCGCCCAGGAGCTGATCTTCATCGCCGGACCGCTGGTGGTGGCCGGCGCCGTGGCGCTGGCCTCGCCGGTCGCCGCGCTGTGGGCCGGGGCGGCCCTGGGCGTCGCCGGGGTGCTGATGGTCGTGACCGCTCCGCCCTCCCGCGGCTGGCGGGCCCCGTTCCGCTCGACCGACTGGCTCGGGCCGCTGCGCAGCCGCGCCCTGGTCCTCCTGCTGGCCGGGCTCACCGGCGCTGGCGTCTCCCTCGGCACGCTCAACGTCCTGGTGGTCTCCTACGCCGAGGAGCACCGCGTCTTCGGCGGCGCCCCGGCACTCCTGGCGCTGAACGCCCTCGGCGCCATGATCGGAGCCCTGCTGTACGGCGCGGCGCGCCCCGCGGTGATCCCCGCCCGGCGGGTGCCGCCGCTGGCCGCGGGGCTGGCCGGCGGCTACGCCCTGCTCTGCCTGCTGCCCGCCCCGCCCCTCATGGCCTGCCTGATGATCGTCACCGGGTTGTTCCTGGCGCCCCTGCTGACGGTCACGTTCACCCTGATCGGGGACCTCGCTCCGCGCGGGACGGTGACCGAGGCGTTCGCCTGGCTGGTCACCCTGATCACCAGCGGGACGGCGCTGGGGTCGGCGGTCGCCGGGTTCGTCCTGGAGCACGCGAGCGCCAACTGGGCCGCCGCGTGCGGCGCGGCGGGCACCGCCGCCGGAGCCCTCCTCCTGTTCGCCGGACGGCACCGGCTGGCGGCGGGCCGGGACGCCGCCGCGGCTCAGGACGCGCCGCCGGTGGTCCCCACCGAGACCTGACCGTCCGGAACCGGCCGCCGGACCGGCAGGCGGGCTCCGTGCCCGGTCCGTCCGTACGAGGACGCCGTCGTCACCGGTCCGGACCCCGGGCGGCGGGGCGTCCCGCCGCCCGTCGTCGCGGGCGGTCAGTCGTCGTCGCGTTCGGCGACGGAACGGACCGCGGCGACGGGCGTTCCCGAGCGGCACGTCACGCTGACGGTGGTCTTGCGGTCGTCCGACTCGAAGACCACCGAGGCGGTGCGGCCCGGACCGCGCTCGACGTCGTCGACGCCGTACCCGGGGGCGGGCGTCCAGGACAGCAGCAGGGCCCGCCCGGCGTCGCAGACGGCGGTCACCGACCCCGCCGCGTAGGAGAAACCGAGGGCCTGCGAGCCGGGACCGGCCGAGACCGGCGGCCCGGCGCCCGGCGCGGCGGAAGCGGTGGCCAGGGCCCGCTCGACCTCCTCCAGGGTCATGGGGCGGGCGGCGGGGCCGGTGATGTCGGTGCCGATCAGGGAGACCGCCCAGAGGACGGCGATCGTGGTCAGGACGGCGGCGGCCAGCCAGCCCCCCGCCCCCAGCAACGCGCGGCGTCCCATCACATCCCTCCCGTCGGACACGCGGCCGTCGGTCTTCCGGTGTCTTTCCTGTCCGACGGGGAACCTTCCACTCTCGTCGGGACCGTTAACCAGCCAGGAGGGGTCGGTACGTCACCGTGGCCCGGTTGCTGCTCGTCGAGGACGACTCCCAGGTGCGATCCGCGCTGAGCCGCGCGCTGACCGACCGCGGCCACGCCGTGACCTCGGCCGTCGCGGGCATGCCCGGACTCGCCCTGGCGGTGGAGGACCGTCCCGACCTGGTCGTGCTCGACCTGGGCCTGCCCGACCTCGACGGCTGCGAGGTGCTGCGCATGCTCCGGGCCGTCAGCGCCGTCCCGGTCATCGTGGCGACCGCGCGCGACGCCGAGCCGGAGATCGTCCGGGCGCTGGACGCCGGGGCCGACGACTACGTCGTCAAACCGTTCAGCGCGGCCCAGCTGGACGCGCGCATCCGGGCCGTGCTGCGCCGCGGCCGCGAACCGGGCGCGGGCGCCGAGGCGGAGCCGGTGCGGGTCGGCGGGCTGCTCATCGAACCGGCCGGCCGGGAGGCGTTCCTCGACGGGGAGCGCCTCGACCTGACGCCCAAGGAGTTCGACCTGCTGCACTACCTCGCGCTCCGCCCCGGCCAGGTCGTCCCCAAACGGGAACTGCTGGCCGAGGTGTGGCGGATGGCGTACGGCGGCGCGGACAAGACCGTCGACGTCCACCTGTCGTGGCTGCGGCGCAAACTCGGCGAGAGCGCCCAGCGGCCCCGCTACCTGCAGACCGTCCACGGCGTGGGCGTGAAGATCGTCGATCCGGGGACGTGAGGGGCCCCCGATGAGGCGACGCCTCGCCCTGCTCGCGGTGGCGACCACCTCGCTGGTCCTGATCGCCTTCCTCGTGCCGCTCGCCGTGCTGGTCAGGACGCTGGCGGCCGAGCGGGCCACGGCCGCCGCCACCACGTGGGCGCAGTCGGTCGCCACCGCCGCGGCCCTGGACGACCCGAAGGTCCTGGAGGCCACCGTACGGCAGGCGAGCGGTTCCGGCGGGGTGCCGATCACCGTCTTCCTGCCCGGCCACGGCTTCATCGGCGCGGCGGCGCCGCGCGGACCCGGCGTGGAGCTGGCCGCGCGTGGACGGAGCATCACCGTCGACACGCCCGCGGGCCGGGAGGTGCTGGTGGCCGTCCAGGGCGGGGAGCGCGGCACCATGGTCGTCCGCGCGTTCGTGGACGCCGAACGGCTGCGCCGGGGGGTCGGGTGGGCCTGGCTGGTGCTCGGCCTGACCGGGCTGGCGCTGCTCGCCGTCGGCATCACCGTCGCCGACCGGCTCGCCCGCTCGCTGATCCGGCCGGTCGGGCAGGTCGCGGAGGTCTCCCGGCGGCTGGCCCGCGGCGACCTGCGGGCGCGGGTGGAACCGGCGGGCCCGCCGGAGATCCGCGAGGTCGGCAGCGCCCTCAACCACCTGGCCGCCCGCATCCGCGAGCTGCTCGCCCACGAACGCGAGGCGGTCGCCGACCTCTCCCACCGGCTGCGCACCCCGGTCACCGCGCTCCGGCTGGAGGCCGACGGCATGCGCGACCGGGACGAGGCGGAACGGGTGGGACGGGTCGTCGACAGCGTCGAGCGCATGGTCGACCAGATCATCCGCGAGGCGCGCCGGTTCGACCGGGACGGCGTGCCGGGCTGCGACGCCCTCCGGGTCGTCGGCGAACGGGTCGCCTTCTGGTCGGCGCTCGCCGAGGACCAGGACCGGCCGCTGCGGCTGGACCTCGCGGACGGCCCGATCCCCGTGGGGGTGAGCGAGCACGACCTCGCGGCCTGCGTGGACCTGCTGCTGGAGAACGTGTTCGCCCACACCCCCGACGGCACCCCGTTCGCCGTCGAGCTGACGCCCCGGCCTGCCGGGGGCGGGGCCCGGCTCGTGATCAGCGACGAGGGGCCCGGCTTCGCCCACGCGGATCCGACCGGCCGGGGGGTGAGCGGCGGCGCGTCCACCGGTCTCGGCCTCGACATCGCGCGCCGCACCGCCGAGGAGTCGGGGGGCGGCCTGCTGGTCCGCACGCGCGCCTCGGGGGGAGCCGAGGTCGTCGTCGAACTCGGCCCCGGCCCGGCCCGCTGAGAAGGGACCCGTATCTGGTTAATCAGGATTTGCCCTGCTAAGGGCGGGTATGAAATGGATTCTCGACGGTCGAACGCCGGGCGGCGGGATGACGTCCCGTCTGCCGGGAAACGTCCGCGGTCACCCCGGGAGGCGTCGTCCGTGGGAAACACCGCCCGGGAGACATCGCCGGGCGCCCGGGGGAACACGACCGGCCCGACGGGAACGCGTGTCCGGGTCTTCCGGCGTGATGAGAGGCGGTCCGTCCGATTCCGGGGCCGGCCCCGTGGCCGCACCGGAGGTCCATCCACCCGACGCGGAGGGGTGCCCATGGTCACCTACGAGTTTCTCTGCCCGGAGTGCGGCCGCTTCGAGGTGCGCCTGCCGATGGGGGCCGCGCCGCCTGCCCGTGACTGCCCCGCCTGCGAGCGGGCCGCGCGACGCGTCCCGTCCGCCCCGCGCCTGTCCCGGGTGTCCTCCGCGCTGTCGGCCGCCCTCGACCGGGAGGAGCGGAGCCGGGAGGCGCCCGAGGTCGTCCCCGTGCCGCCCGGCCGGCGGGCCGCGTGCTCCCCGCACCCGGCGACGGCACGCCTGCCCAGGCCGTGAGAGGCGCGGGATCACCCGCCGCGTGTACGGATTCCATGAAAAAAGGGGGCTGTCATGCCAGAGGTCGTGTTCGGCGTGGACCAGTCGAAATCCATGCGGGACCAGGACGTGCCCGGCCACAACCGGTGGCATCCGGACATCCCGGTGGTCGCCATGGTGCGCCCGGGAGACGAGTTCCGGCTGGAGTGCCGCGACTGGACCGACTCCCAGATCGGGAACAACGACTCGGCCGACGACGTGCGGGACGTGGACCTGTCCGTCCCGCACATGCTGAGCGGTCCCATCGGGGTCGAGGGCGCGGAACCGGGCGACCTCCTGGTCGTCGACATCCTCGAACTCGGTCCGATTCCCCAGCAGTCCGGCCCGGTGTCCGGACAGGGGTGGGGGTACACCGGGATCTTCGCCAGGGCGAACGGCGGCGGCTTCCTGACCGACTACTTCCCGGACGCCTACAAGGCGGTCTGGGACTTCCACGGCGTGTTCGCGACGTCACGCCACCTGCCCGGCGTCCGGTACGCCGGCATCACCCATCCGGGGCTGCTCGGCACGGCGCCGTCGGAGGAGATGCTCGGCCGCTGGAACCGCCGGGAGCAGGCCCTCATCGACACCGCTCCCGACCGGGTCCCGCCGCTGGCCCTGCCACCGGTGCCCGACGGCGCCCTCGCCGGAACGGCCACCGGCGAACTGGCCGCGCGGATCGCCCGCGAGGGCGCCCGCACCGTGCCGCCCCGGGAGAACGGCGGCAACCAGGACATCAAGAACCTCACCCGCGGGGCGCGGGTCTTCTTCCCCGTCTACGTGGAGGGCGCCAAGTTCTCCGCGGGCGACCTGCACTTCAGCCAGGGCGACGGTGAGATCACCTTCTGCGGCGCGGTCGAGATGGGTGGCTTCATCGACTTCCACGTGGACCTCATCAAGGGGGGCATGGAGAAGTACGGCGTGACCACCAACCCGGTCTTCATGCCCGGGAGGGTGGAACCGAACTATTCGGATTACCTGTCGTTCGTCGGCATCTCGGTCGACCATGACAAGGACGTCAACCACCACCTCGACGCGACGCTGGCCTACCGCCGGGCGTGCCTCAACGCCATCGAATACCTCAAGAAGTGGGGTTACACGGGCGAGCAGGCGTACCTGCTCCTCGGCTCCGCGCCCGTGGAGGGGCGGATCAGCGGGATCGTCGACGTCCCGAACGCCTGCTGCACGCTCTACCTGCCCACGGAGATGTTCGATTTCGACATCCGCCCCGGCGGGGACGGTCCCGTCAGGCAGGACAGAGGGCAGTGCGCCGTGACGTCCTGACCGGCGCGCACGGGCGTCGATCCCCGGCGGACCGGGAACCGCGGCCCGTGCGGGCATGGCCGCGGTTCCCGGTCCGCCGGCCGGTCCCGAGGCGCCGGCGGGCCGTCCGGAGCGGTCTGTTAACGATTCCTTAGGAACTTCGCAGCAACGCGCTATCACCCGGGCGAGCAGCCTTGAGGGGTCGTCGCGGATTCCACGGAACCGCGCCTCTCAACGGATACGGAGAAAGCCCGATGCGCAAGCCGATGATCATTGTTGCCGGACTCACCCTCGCCGGACTCGTGGCCGGCGGCGGCGCCGCCCTCGCCGACGGGATCCAGGCCGACCCGGCCTCGCCGTCTCAGTCCGCCGCCCCCGGGACCGGCTCCGGCGACGGCACGGAAGCCCTGCGCAAGCCCGCCGTGCCGGCGGAGCAGGCCCAGCGGACCGCGCTGTCGAAGGTGAGCGGCGGATGGGTCGTCTCCACCGAATTGGAGACCGAGGGCGACGCGGCCTCGTGGGAGGTCGAGGTCGCCGACGGCAAGGGCGCCGTGCAGGAGGTCGTCGTGGACGCCGCCACCGGCGGGATCACCTCGACGGCCGCCGCCGACCAGGACGACGACGACAAGGACGACGCCCAGGAGAAGAACGGCCAGGACGACGACTGACGCCGGCACCGCCGGCCACCGCGGACCGGGGCGCGGGGGACGCCCCGGTCCGCGCTTCGGCACGCCCGGGAAATTCAGCCTCATCTAGCGAGGAACCCCGTGACGAGCCCACGCGGCTCGCCGGGCGGGCCGCTGTGTGATCATGCCGTCATGGACGACACGAGACTGGAGGCGCTCGCCGGGCGGCTGGCGGAGGTGCCCGGAGTGGTCGCCGTGGCGCTCGGCGGAAGCCGGGCCCGCGGCACACACCGCCCCGACTCCGACTTCGACCTCGGGCTGTACTACCGGGGAGAGCCGGACGTCGCGGCGCTCCGGGCGCTGGCCGTACGGGAGGCGGGGGACCGGGCCGAGCTGACCGCGCCGGGCGGCTGGGGGCCCTGGGTGAACGGCGGGGGCTGGCTGACCGTCGACGGCCACCGGGTCGACTGGATCTATCGCGACCTGGACAGGGTCCACCGGATCTGGGACGACTGCCGGGAGGGCCGCTACGAGATCGGCGTCCAGACCGGCCACCCGCTGGGCTTCTACTCCCACGCCTACGCCGGTGAGGTCGCGTTGTGCCGGGTGCTGGCCGACCCCGGCGGGGAGCTGACGGACCTGCGGGAGCGGACCCGCGCCTATCCGCCCGCGCTGGGCGACGCGCTCGCCGACGGGATGTGGGAGGCGGACTTCTGCGTCGAGCTGGCCCGCTACGGGGTGTCCGGCGCCGACCCCGCCTACGCGGCCGGCTGCCTGTTCCGCGCGGTCGGCGTCGCCTGCCACGCGCTGCACGGGCACGCCGGCAGGTGGCTGATCAACGAGAAGGGCATGGTGGCCTCGGCGGGCCGGCTGCCCGGCGCACCGGGGGGCTTCGCCGTACGGGCGGGGCGGCTGCTCGGCCGCGTCGGCGAGCCGCCGGAGCCGATCGCCGGGACCGTCGCCGAGGCGGCGGCCCTGATGAGAGAGGTACGGGCGGCCGTCGGCCGCTGAGGCGGGTGACCGGGCCGGGAGAGCACGGCCGGACGTCGCGGTGGAACGGGTGCGGATGATGGAAGAAGCCCGGCCGGCCGGATCCGGGACCGTACACTGAGAATCATGACCGGGATCCAGCATGTGCCCTACGCCCTGGAGCGGGACGAGAACGGGGTCTGGTGCGCCAGTGCCCAGCTCCGGCCCGGTGTGGGTGCGGTAGGCGACGGTCCCACGGCCGACGCGGCGGTGGCCGATCTGCGTGAGGCGCTGACCGCCCTGATCGAGGAGGTCGGCCTGTCACCCGAGGTGACCGTGACGGTGGACGTCGCCTGATGCCGCCGGTCCCGTCCGTCCCCGGTGCCCAGGTCGTGCGCGCCCTGGAGAAGGCGGGCTTCGTCCTCTCCCGGGTACGGGGCAGCAACCACATCCTGCGGCATGACGACGGGCGGGTGGTCAGCGTGCCCGTTCACTCCGGTCAGGACATGCCCAAAGGCACCCTGCGCAACGTCCTGGCCCTGACCGGCATCACCGTGGACGAACTGAACGATCTGCTGTAGCCGTACCTGACGCTGAGCATCGTGTGCTTTCCGGCGGATTTCACCGGTGGAGGAGCGGGGCGACGACGTCGACGCGGTTGGTCCAGACGCCGCCGGTGTAGTCCTCGGGCAGGCGGGATAGGTCGGCGGGGGCGTCGAAGCCCTCGGAGAAGTCGCCGGATCCCGCCACGACGATGACACGGGTGCCGTGGGCGCGCATGCGCTCGACGAACAGGTTGGGCCAGCCCCACAGCCACCGGCCGTACTTCTCCGGGACGTGCAGCTCCAGACCGGCGCAGGAGCCGGGGACGTATCCGGTCCAGCCCACGGCGAGATAACCCTTCAGACAGTCCAGCATGAGGGCCTTCGACATCACCTGTACGGCCGGCAGCCGCGCGGCCAGCGCGGCCACCGGCCTGTCCCCGCCGTACACGGTGAGTGCGGCGAGCCGCTTCGGAGACAGCGTGGCCAGGCGGGAGGCGAGCAGCTCGCCGTCGGCCGCCACGTCGCTCTTGACGTGGATCAGCAGCTTCTGCTCGGGGAACGCGGCGAGGACCTGTTCCAGGGCCGGCATGCGGCCCACGCCCTTGCCGCGGAAGGGGTGGGTCGCGCCGCCGTCGGCGGTGTATCCGTAACCGACGTCGAGACGCCGCAGCTCGGCGAGGGTGTGGTCGCGGACCTCGCCCCGGCCGTCGGTGCGGCATTCGAGGGTGGCGTCGTGGAACACGGCGATCCTGCGGTCCCGGGTCACCTGGACGTCGAACTCGACCATGTCGGCCCCCGCCTTGAAGGCCGCCCGCATGGAGGGCAGCGTGTTCTCCAGGTAGGGGTGCTCCGGCGGGTGGATGCGCCCGGCCGTGCAGGTCTCGTTCGTGATGCCCTCGAAGCCGAACGTCTGCGCCAGGCCGCGGTGGGCGAGGAGCAGCGGCTCGCCCTTGCCGTGTGCCCGCCAGGAGCCGTTGTTGGAGTAGGCGAAGGCGGCCAGGGTCACGGCCGCGACGAGGACCACCCGGACGGGGAGGCTCCGGGCGAGCCGGACGGGCTAGGCGGACCGGGGGCGCGGGGCGCGGCGCGAGCGCCGGGGGCGTTCAGGCTGGGACATGGGCCGTCTTCCAGGTCGAAAAGGGGCGGAGCCGCTCCTGGATATCCGGTTCCGATCTTCATTGGGACGGCAACGGTCAACCGTTATCTTCCCGTGATCTGACTCGAGGGGTGCGTCCCTCCGGCGGACGGGCCGGTCGCGGGGCCTTCGGGACGCGGGCGGTCATCGGCTCGGGCGCGGTTCCGGGGTGTGGACGGCTTTCCGGGCGGGCGGGGTCCGGGGTGGGCGGGGTCCGGTGTGACGGAGTGCCTTCACGGCCGCCAGGAAAAGTCTGTTTGTAGTCATATTTCCGGACATTGGCTGATTGGGTCGCGGGTGATGATCCGGATCCGGCAAGGTACGTACTGTCCCCAGCCGTCCCGACCAGCCGATGGAGCCCCATGCCGATCCTCCGGGTCTCCCGGGTCCTCCGGACCCCCTGGCCCTTCCGATCCTCCGGGGTCTCCCGGACCTCCAGGCACTCCCGGGTCTCTCGGACCTCCCCGACCTCCCCGACCTCCGGGACTCCCCGGCGGCCGGTCCGGGCCGTCGCGGCCGCCGCGCTCGGCGTGCTGACGGCCGCCGTCGTGGCCGTCCCCGGGCTGCTCGCCGTACCCGCGCACGCCGACACCGTCCGGGGCCTGGCCTGGCACCTCGACGCGCTGCGGATCGAGGAGGCGCACCGGATCTCACGGGGGCGGGAGGAGGTGGTGGCGGTGATCGGCGGCGGAGTCGACGCCGACCACCCCGACCTCAAGGGCCGCGTCCTACGGGGCCACTCCTTCGACACCGCGGTGGCGGCCGACGGGCGGGAGGAGGTGGACGGAGGACGGGCCACGGGCATGGCCGGGCTCATCGTGGGGCCCGGCGGCAGCGACATGCGCCTGCTCGGCATCGCGCCCGACGCCAGGATCCTGCCGGTCAACCTCGGCCGGAGATACGACCACGAGACCTACGGCCAGGCCATCCGCTGGGCCGTGCGGAACGACGCGCGGGTCATCGTGCTGTCGGAGAACCTCCGGTTCTGCCTCCAGGAGGACATCGAGGCCGTCCGCTACGCGCTTTCCAGTGATGTCGTGGTGGTCGCGCCGGCCGGTGACAACCGTGACGATTACAACCTCAGGTGCCCGGCGTCGATCCCGGGCGTCGTCTCGGTCGGCGGTACGACCCGGTCGGGGAAGTTGTGGTCCGGCTCCGTTGTGGGACGGCAGGTGGCGCTCGCCGCCCCCGCCGAGAAAATCATCGTTCCGTTGCCCCGCCGGGAGTCCGGCAACGGATACGGCGTCGGGAGCAGTACGGGCGACGCGGCGGCGATCGTGGCCGGGGTGGCGGCGTTGATCAGATCGAAGGAACCCAGACTGCGCGCGAGGGATGTGATCAACCGTCTGGTGAGCACCGCGCACGACAGCCCGCTCCTTTCTGACAAGGCGGCCTTCAGCCACGGCGTCGTCGACCCGGTGCGGGCGCTGACCGCGAAGGTGGGGACCGTCAAGGCCAACCCGCTCGGCACCCCGCCCCCCTCACCCACCCCGACGCCCCGCCCCGAGCCCACCGAGGACGACGGGCCCTGGATCGAATTCGGCGTCTCGAGCGTGCCGGGCGCGATCGCCCAGACGGTCGTCATGGTGCTGGTCCCGGTCCTCGTCGTGTTCTTCGTGATCCGCAACCGCCGCCAGGCGCGGCGTGAGGGCGCGGCGCCGGCCGTACCGCTTTCCCCGTCCGCCCCCCTCCCGCCGTACGGCGCGCCGCCCGGCGGGCCGTACGCGCCGCCTCCGCCGTACGGCATGCCGCCCGGCGGACCGGTTCCCTCGCCGGGCGGGGCGTTCCCCCCACCCGGCCCGGCCGGTCCGGCGTACCTCCCGCCGCCGCACGGCCCGGGATCGCCGCATCCCCATCAGATGCCACCGTCGCCGCGCCCTCATCAGGGGCCGCCGTACCCCTCCCACGACCGGGGGCCGGTGACGCCGCACCCCTCCCATCAGGCGACCCCGTACCCGGCTCACCAGACGCCGCCGTCTCCGTATCCGGCTCACCAGGCGCCGCCCGGCCCGGCGCGTCACCCGCAGCCGCCTCCGCACGGTACGCCGGTCCCGCCGCTCCCTCCCCGCGTGGAGCCCCCGCCGCACGCCGCCCAGGGTCCGTACGGCCCGACGCCGCCCGTGCCGGGCCACGAGCCGACCGGGCCCGACGGCACGCGTGTCCTGCCGGCCGGACCCTGGCCGCCTCCGCCGCCTCCGGGACGGGGCTGAGCGTTCCCGCGCTGAGCCGGGAAGAGGGGGCGGCCCGCCGGTCCCCGGAGGAGGCGCCGGGCCGGTCAGGCGTCGAAGCCGGTACTGCGGGCCACCTTCTCCCAGGCGGCGAACTCCGCGCGGGCGTTCTCCAGACTGGCCGCGATCGCGTCGGCGGCGTCGTCGCCCAGCGGGAGGCGCAGCGGGGTCTCCTCCGCGTCGAGGGCGGCGAGGACGGCCGCCGCCGCCTTGGCCGGGTCGCCGGGCTGCCTGCCGTCGGACTCCGGCAGGCCGGAGCGGACCGGGCCGACGACGGTCTCGTAGGCGGGGATGGCGGCCGACTGCAGCAGCGCGCCGCCGCCGGCGAAGCCCGTCCTGAACGCCCCCGGCTCCACGACCAGCACCTTGATCCCGAACTGCGCGACCTCCTGGGCGAGCGCCTCCGAGAGCCCCTCCAGAGCGAACTTGGTCGCCGAGTAGGCGCCCACGCCCGGGAAGGTGAACCGGCCGCCCATGCTGCTCATCTGCACGATCGCACCCGATCCCTGCCGGCGCATGTGCGGCAGCACGGCCCGCGTCAACGCCGCCGGACCGAAGAAGTGCAGTTCCATCAGGTCGCGCAGTTCGCGGTCCGATGTCTCCTCCACGGCGCCGACCAGTCCGCGCCCGGCGTTGTTGACCAGCACGTCCACGCGCCCGTACCAGAGGACGACCTCGGCGACCACGGCGGCGACCCGGGCGGTGTCGGTGACGTCCAGCCCGACCGCGACGACCCGCTCCGGGTGGGCGGCGACCAGGTCGTCGAGCGCCTCGGGCCTGCGGGCCGCCGCGACGACGGTGTCACCGGCGGCCAGCGCCGCCTCGGCGATCGCCCGGCCGAAGCCGGAGGACGCGCCGGTGATCAGCCAGACCCGGCCCTCCGCCCGGCGGGCCGGAGCGGCGCCGGTGTTCGTCTCGATGTTCGTACGGATGTCCATTTCGGCCTCCACGTCGTCGTCAATGTCCTCTGTTATGCCGGACGGCCCGCGGGGGCGTCCAAGACAGATGATGAGGAGGGCCATAAAGAGGATTTATGATCGCAGGGTGGAGCTTCGCCAGCTGCGGTACCTCGTGGTGATCGACGAGGTGGGGAATCTCGGGCGGGCCGCCGAGCGCCTCTATGTCAGCCAGCCCGCCCTGTCCTACGCCCTCAGGAGCCTGGAGGGCGAGTTCGGCGTCCGGCTGTTCGACCGGCACGCCGGGGGCGTGCGGGCGACCGCCGCCGGACGGGAGGTGGTGGACGAGGCCCGCCGTACGCTCCTGCAGGCCGACCGGGTGACGGCCGCCGCGGAGCGGCACCGGCTGGGGCGGGCGGGGCGGCTGCGCGTCGGGTTCGAGGCCAGCGGGGCCGGTGAGCTGACCACCCGCGCCCGCGCCGAGTTCGCCCGCCGCCATCCCGGCGTGCGGGTGGAGCCCAAGCGCTTCGACTGGGGGCAGGAGGCCGCCGCGCTGCGTGAGGGCCGGGTGGACGTCGCCTTCGTCTGGCTGCCCGCCGACCTCACCGGCATGCGGTCCGAGATCGTGCACGTCGAGGGGCGGGTCGTCGGCCTGCCGTCCGGCCATCCGCTCGCCGGTCGCGACGGCGTCTCCGTCATGGAGGTGGCCGGCGAGCCCCTGATGTGGACCGAACGGGCGCCGCGCGAATGGGTGGACTGGTGGGCGGTCAACCCCCGGCCGGACGG
Source organism: Streptosporangium sp. NPDC048047 (assembly GCF_040653115.1). Taxonomy (NCBI): domain Bacteria; kingdom Bacillati; phylum Actinomycetota; class Actinomycetes; order Streptosporangiales; family Streptosporangiaceae; genus Streptosporangium; species Streptosporangium sp. NPDC048047. The sequence continues at coordinate 54,342 of NZ_JBEZNH010000004.1, forward strand.
TTCCGCCCCGCGCTGGGGGCCGACCAACGACAACGTCGAGGAGATGCTGGAGCAGGTGGCCGAGGGCGCCGCCGTCTGCTTCGCCCCGTCGAGCATGGCCCGCTACTACGCCCGCCCCGACCTCGCCTGGGTGCCCCTCACCGACGTCGAGCCGCTGCGGGTGGCCCTGGCCTGGCCCAGGGGTGCGGACGACCCGCTGGTGCGCGGATTCGCCGACGTGGTCCGCGAGCTCGCGGAGCCCGCGACGGCCCCTCGGCCCTCCCCGCGAGGGCCGTGAACGCGGTGTTTTTCGGCCGTGCTGGGGGGAGAACTGTCCTCCCGCCGCCTGACAGGCCAAAATTGGTCCGTGGTCAGGATCGGATCGACAGGGATGAGCGATTGCGAGCGGGAGCAACTTCCGCCGTTGCTGGGCCAGCTGTTCGCCGGCGGCGGTGAGGGGCGGGCGCTCTCGGTCGAGCTGCCTCCAGGCGACGTGGTGTGGCCCGACCCCGGCTACTCCCAGCTGATGGTCGGTTATCGTCCGGCGTTCTGGCTCAGTGACGAGCCGGTCTCCGCCGGGCTGTGGTCCGGCCTGCGGGCCGAGCACCCGCGCTCGGGCCTGTGGCCGTTGCTGCTGGAGGACTCCGTCCAGCCGTGGTCGTCCGGGCAGATCGCCCCGGACACGGTGGAGGAGATCGACAACTATCACACCGCCGCCTTCATGGCGGAGGTCTGGGCCGACTGGACCGAGAGGGCGGACGCCGAGCAGCTGGAGCTGCTGGCCCCGTTCGGCGCGCGGTGCCCGGGTCCGGCCCCCGCGGGCAGGCTCGCCACCGACCCCGACGTGGTCGCCGACTGGTACGCCGGGCTGGTCGCCGAGCGCAGGACCCCCCTGGGCCTGGTGGCCGTCGACCGGGGGGCCGACGCGCTGGCCGTCATGGGGTGGCAGGGCGCGCTGAACCACAACGAGTGGATGGTCCCGCTGGCCGCCGTGGTGCGGAGCTGGGAGGAGCGGTTCGGGGCGCGGCTGGTGGGCGTGGGTTTCAACACCCTCGACCTGAGCGTCGCGGCGCCCCCCACGACGGCGGAGCACGCCCTGCACGTCGCGGCGGAGCACTGGACGTTCTGCCCGGACAGCGTCGTCTACAGCGCCGGCACGCTCGCCGGCTACGCCGAGCAGATCATGGGCAGGAACGCCTGGTCGTTCTGGTGGGACTGACCGGGGCGGGCGGCCGTTTCCCGGGGTTCCGGGCGGGACCGCGGGCCGCGGGAAATGGCGGCGGTGAATCACCCGTATGTAATTCGCCGCGGCGTGTACGCCCTGGTCGGCGCCGGTTCAGGGGCCGATGAACCGGATCATGTGCCCTTTCTTGGCCATAGAAGGTAGATCTTCTGGTCATTCCATGGGTTCTGCTTTGCTTTGTCTGATTTGCCCGGTAGTGTCCTAGTCATCGGCAGGTGACCTGCACCCTCATCCGAGGGGGCGACCGGGCCGACGTCGAATCCCGAAGCCGTCATGGTATGGGAGCCGGGGACCCACCTTCCGGGGTGAATCCGCCGCGAACGCGGTGGTAGGGCACTCCACCGCCCGAACCCGTCAGCTAACCCGGTAGACGAGATGGAGAGGAGATCCCTCAGTGGGAGACCGCGCCACCTTCGTACCGGTATGCAGCATTTCGCTGCCGGTCCTCTGAGACTTTCACATCCCCTGGGTTCTTCCGCCGCGATCGGTCGCGGCATCCCCCAGCGCTCCGTGTAGCGCCACCTGATCCACCCCTGCGCCTCTTCTTCCCTGTGAGCGCGACCCCGCCGATGCCTCCCTTCACGCATGGCGTCCGGCTGCCCCGTTCCCTCGCGAAAGAGTTCGTTTCCTCATGCCTTCCCTGGATCCCCGCACGTCCGCCCGCAAGACCCGCTACGCCGTCGCCGGCCTCGTCGGCGCCGGGCTCCTCGCCTCCGCCGCCGCCGTCTCGGCCCTCCCCTCGGCCGACCGGGACGCGCCCGCCGCCTCGGCGGCCGGCACCGGGGTCACCGCGGTGAGCGAGCCGGTCGCGGCCGCGGTCCCCGAGGCCGCCCCCGCCCAGGCCGCCGCGCCGAAGGCCGCCGCCGCTCCCGAGCAGGCCGCCGCGCCGGAGCAGGCCGCCCCCGCCAAGCCGCAGAAGGTCACCAAGACCGTCATGCTGAAGGGCCAGACCAAGGCCTCCTACTTCTGGGACGACTCCTCCGGCCGCGCCGGTGACACCGGCCTCCCCGCCAGTGGCAAGCCGATGCAGAAGGGCATGATCGCCAGCCCGAGCTGGCCGCTGTTCACCGAGGGCTACGTCATCTACAAGGGCAAGAAGGCCAAGTTCTTCGTCGGCGACCGCGGCCCCGGTGTCCCCTCCAGCAGCGGCGTCATGATCGACCTCGACGCCAAGACCTTCGCCGACCTGACCGGCGGCACGTTCAACCCCGGCACCCTCGGCGTGGACGGCAACGGCGGCATGGGCCACATCAAGGTCGACTACGTCATCACCAAGTGGGGCGACGGTCCGGGCAAGAAGAACGACCCGGTCCCCTTCTCCACCGGTGCCTGGGGCAAGCGGGACGGCGACCCGGCCAAGCCGGTCCAGATCACCGTCAAGCCGTAACCGGCCGGAACGGCGCCGCCGCACCATCACGGCGGCGCCGCCGGACCGTCACGACGCCGCCCCGCGCCAGTGCGGCACCATCGGGCCGTGACGGCTCACCGGGTCATAAAGGTTCCACCGGGCCGTGACGGCTCGGTCAGGCCGTGACGGCCGGAGGCGAAGAGCTTCACCTCAGACTTTCCTGGACACGGGAGCGGACGCCGGCGCAGGGCGTCCGCTCCTGCTTTTCGCTCTCCGGCCCTTCGGTGCGGGGATGCCTTGCCCCGACCTGGGCAGAATGACATTCTGTTCCGGGTTACCGGTCCGTCATCTCCAGGCGGCGGGAGCCGTCCGGGCGGCCACCCGGCCCGCCCGCGGACGGATGGGGGAGAGGGAGCGACATGACGACGCGCGTCCGGGCCAACGGCATCGAGATCGCCTATGAGACCTTCGGGTCTCCCGGCGACCGGCCGCTTCTGCTGATCATGGGCCTCGGCGCCCAGATGATCCACTGGGACGAGGAGTTCTGCGAGCTGCTCGCCGGCCGCGGGCACCACGTGGTGCGGTTCGACAACCGCGACGCCGGCGAGTCCACCCACCTGAACGACGCCGGGGCGCCCGCCCTCGGCGGCGGCCGGGCCCCCTACCTGCTCGACGACATGGTCGACGACGCCGCCGGGCTGCTCGACGCGCTCGGCTGGGAGTCGGCCCACGTGGTCGGCGCCTCGATGGGCGGCATGATCGCCCAGGCGATGGCGATCGGCCATCCGCGCCGGGTGCGGAGCCTCACCTCGATCATGTCCACCCCCGGCCACGCGGTCGCCCCGCCCACCGAGGCGGCGATGGCGGTGCTCATGGCGCCGCCGCCGCCCGACCGCGAGGCCGCGATCCGTCAGGCGCTGAGCACCTGGGAGATCCTCGGATCCCCCGGATACCGGATGGACCGCGAGCGCGTCGCCCAGATCACCGAACTCAGCTACGACCGCGGCCTCGACCCGGCCGGGACCGCCCGGCAGCTCGCCGCGATCCTGGCCTCGGGCGACCGTACGGCGCTGCTCGGGAAGATCACCGTACCCACCCTCGTACTGCACGGCGAGGCCGACCAGCTCATCCCGGTGGCCGGGGGGATCGCCACGGCGGACGCGATCCCCGGCGCCAGGCTGGTCACCTTCCCCGGCATGGGCCACGACCTGCCGCGCCTGCTCTGGCCGGCCTTCGCCGACGCGATCGGTGAGCTCACCGCCTCCGCCGAGCGGTGAGCTCCGGTACGGCCCGCGCTCCCGGTGCGCGGAGCCGTACCGGAGGATCAGACCTCGAGTCTCTCCTCGATCATCCGCAGGGTGTGCCGGGCCAGCGCCAGGTTGCCCCGGTTGCGGTCCAGCGCCAGGTACAGGAAGAGACCCTTGCCGCTCCGGCCGGTGACCGGGCGGATGATGTGGTACTGCGCGCTGAGCGTGATGAGGATGTCCTCGATGGTGTCCTTGAGGCCGAGGGAGTCCATCGTCCGCAGCTTGGCCTTGACGACCTCGGTGTTGCCCGCCGCGGCCACCTGGAGGTCCAGGTCCTTGGAGCCGCCGAGCGCGCCCAGCGCCATGCCGCTGTTGTAGTCGACGACGACCGCGCCGACCGCGCCGTCGATGCCCATCATTTCCTTGAGAGAGATATCCATGTTGCCCATGTCTGACTCCGATCAGTGGGGTGTCGATGTGCGGGACGTGAGGGCGGCCATTCTCACCGCCGTCTTGCGGCCCTCCAGGCGCAGCAGCCCGAGGTTGGTCCCGGGCCGGGCGAGCACCGTGAGGACGATCGTGGGGCCGGCGGCGTAGAAGGCCGCGTAGCCGTTGTCACCGGAGATCAGCGTCTCCTCGAAGGAGCCCTTGTCGGCCATGGCCGTCAGCCGGCTGCTGAGCGCGAGCACCGCGGAGGACAGCGCGCCGATCTGCTCGGTCTCACCTCGCAGGTCGCTCGCCAGCGTCAGGCCGTCCACGCTGCAGGCGATGCTTCCGTTCACCTCCGGCACGCGCTCGCGCAGCAGCGCCATCTCCTCGTGCAACCGGTCGCGCAGCAGGGCCAGCTCCCGCCGGGCCCGCTCGCGGCGCGACACCCCCTCCCCGTCCGGCGCGGAAGGGGCCTGCGCGGGGGACGCCGGTACGGTGCCCGGCGTGCCCGGCGTGCCCGGCGTGTCCGCTCCGGACGGTCCGGACGGTCCGGACGCTCCGGCGGCGGGTCCGGGAGACTCGGCGCCGGACTCGCGGAACGGCACGACGTCCCGGTCGCGGGACGCGGCGGGATCCGGGTACGGCCGGTCGCGCGTCGGCAGCGTCGCCTGCGGTTCCCGGTCACGCGCCTCCACCGGCGGTCTCCTTCCGATCAGCTTCAACGTCCGCAACCTCAGCGGCATCGGGACGAGCTCATGTCAGTGCCTCCAGTGCGTTCCTCAGCCGGATGAGCAGGTTCACGTCGGCGGGGTCCCCGGTCGCCGCGGGGAGCCACCGCGCGGACGCGGTGCCCCCCGCGGCGCCGTCCCGGGGTTCCCCGCCCGCCCGGGGCTCCCCGGTGGTCTTCGGGCGCCGCGGCAGCGCCGGCGGGGCCGACGGCGTCTGCGGCGTCTGCGGCGTCTGCGGGGGTGACGGCGCCTGTGAAGCCCGCGGCGTCTGCGGGGGTGACGGCGCCTGCGGGATCCGGGACGCCGGTGCCCCCGTCCCGGAGACGGGCGCGACCCCGGGCCGTTCGCCCGGTTCCGGGACGCGGAGCAGCCCCGCCGCGGCCAGCCGCCGTACGGCGAGCAGCACCGAGTAGGCGGGCCGGCCGAGTCTGCGCGCCAGTTCCGCGGGGGTGGCGGCGGAGTCGGCCGCGACCAGGACCTCCCACTGCAGTGAGGTCAGCACCACCCGCTGGGCGGGGATGCGGGCCAAGGGGACGACCGGGAGCGTGTCCAGCTCGCCGGACGGCCAGGCACGGTCCAACTGGGCCCTCCTCCGCTCGCACTCCCGGGACAGCCCGGCGACGTCGAAGTACCACTGGGGTCCGAGCCAGTGCCGGTCCCCGGAACGGAACCCCTTCCGGTGCGCGGCCGAGCCGGACAGGAAGTACGCGGCGTCGAGCACCGCGCTCAGCACGCAGAACTCCAGCTCGCCGCGGGTCAGCACGCCCTGCCCGACCAGCCGTTCACCGCCCGGCCGGTCCTCGGTGGCCGCCTGCCTGGCCTGCCGTACGGCCTGCGCCGGGATCCTGTCGCCCGCGGTCAGCAGGTCCTCCAGCCTCGGGACGGCCGGGGTCTCGGCGTAGGTCACCCGGCCGTCGGTCAGGTAGACCGTCCCCGCCTCGTCCAGGCGCAGTGCGCCGGTGACGCGGTCCTCGGCCAGGTCGCTGAGAACGCTCTCCATCGTCGGCATGGCGTCACGTCGTGACGAGTCGGCCGGAAATGGACCGCAGGCGGTGGCGGGCGAGAGCGAGATTCGAGCGTTCAGGGTCAAGGCGGACATAAATCACCAGCGGGCCGTCGAAGGCCGTTTCCATCGGCCGGAGTAAATGATGTCCGTTATCCGCGGTTACGATCATGTCGTTTATTCGGATCGTTCCGCCGGGTGAATTCAGGGCGAGGCCGTCCATCGCGGCCCGCAGGGTCTCGCTCAGCGCGGCGGCCGCCCCGTCGACGTCCTCGTCGCGGCCGCCGCCCACCGCCACCGCCATCCCGCTGGTCTGGTCGATCAGCAGCGCGTCCAGCGCGCCGGGGATGGCCATGGCCTCCGTCACACAGTCTTCGATTCCGAGCACGGGATCTCCCTCGCCGACGACTCCAAGACGTCGCCCGGTCAGCGTAGGGACATTCCTGAGGAAGGAAGCTTTCTATGTGAAAGATAGATATGTCAGGAGGTGATATTTCCCATCCGAGGATAAGGATGTTCATCCCTAGGGGGGAAACATCATCCACCCCGGCTCATTCATCGGAGATGAGCGCCTCCTCATCCGGCTTGTGAACGAGAACGTGCTTCACGTACGACTCCACCGCGGCGGTCAGCCCGACGTCGCCGCCGGCCTCCTCCGACAGGAACCAGCGGTGGTCCAGCACCTCGTGGAAGAACTGGGCCGGCTCCAGCTTGCCGCGCAGCTCCCCGGGGACCGCGTCCACCGTCGGCAGGAAGACCTCCGCGAGCCAGCGGTGCGCCACGATCGCCTCGTCCTCGTGGCGCAGGCCGTGCGACACACGGAAGGAGTCGAGATCGTTGAGCAGCCGCCTGGCCTGGTTCTCCTCCACGTCCAGGCCGGTCAGGCGCAGGAGCCGGCGCTGGTGGTGGCCGGCGTCCACGACCTTGGGACGGACGATCAGCCGCCCGGTGCCCGCCTTGCGGCGGACCATCATCTCGGCGACGTCGAAGCCCAGGGAGTTCAGCCGGCGGATGCGCTGGTCGATGACGTGCCAGTCCACCTCCTCGATGATGGCGTCGGAGGTGAGCTCGTCCCACAGGCCGTGGTAGCGGTCGCGGGCCGAGCCGGCGACCTCCTCGGGGTCGATGGAGGGGTGCAGCAGGCCGCCCGCCTGGAGGTCCAGCATCTCCCCGAAGATGTTGACGTGCGCCACGTCGATGTCGTACAGGCGCTGCCCCTCGCTGATCATCGGGTGCAGCTCGCCGGTCTCGGCGTCCACCAGGTAGGCGGCGAACGAGCCCGCGTCCCGGCGGAACAGCACGTTCGACAGCGAGCAGTCGCCCCAGTAGAACCCGGTCAGGTGCAGCCGCACGAGCAGTACGGCGAGCGCGTCCAGCAGCCGGTTGAGCGTCTCGGGCCGGAGCGTGCCCGACATGACCGCGCGGTAGGGCAGCGAGAACTGCAGGTGACGGGTGATGAGCGCGGAGTCCAGCGGCTCCCCGTCCGGGCCGGTCCGCCCGGTGACCACGGCCACCGGCTCCACCGCCGGGGTGTCCATCCGGTGCAGGTCCCACAGCAGGCGGTACTCCCGCTTGGCGTAGTACTCGCTGATCTCCTTGATCGCGTAGACCCGGCCCGACAGGCGGGCGAAGCGCACGACGTGCCGCGAGATGCCCCGCGGGAGCGAGACGAGGTGGTGCTCGGGCCACTCGGCGAGCGGCCGGTCCCAGGGCAGCCGGATCAGGTCGGGATCGCCGGGGGTGCCGGTGAGCTGCAGGGGCATGGGTCGAACCTCCGACGGGGGTGGGGCGGGCCGGTCAATCGCCGCGGCGCGGGAACTCCGGGGGATTCCGGGAACGGTGGGTCACCGCGGCGAGCTGCTCCTCGGTGAGCACCCGGGGCTCGCCCATGGACCTGGCGCGGACGTAGACCTCGCAGAGCCACTCCAGCAGCCGGGCCGCCTCGAAGGCGGCCTCCAGGTCGTCGCCGACGGTGACCCCGCCGTGGTTGGCCAGCAGCGCGGCGCGCCTGCCGTCGAGCGCGGCCCGGACGTTGGCGGCCAGCTCGGGCGTGCCGTAGGTGGCGTATCCGGCCACCCGGACGACGCCGCCCAGCAGCAGGGTGTTGTAGTGGATCGGCGGCAGCTCGGTCATGGTCGTGGCGATCACGGTGCCGAAGGTGGAGTGGGTGTGCACCACGGCCCGGACGTCGGCGGAGGCGTACACCGCCAGGTGCATCGGGGTCTCCGAGGACGGCTGGAGGTCCCCGTCGACCAGGCGGCCCCCGACGTCGACCACCGGGCACGACTCCGGCTCCAGCCGGTCCAGGGCGCCCCCGGCCGGGGTGACCGCGACCAGGTCGCCCGCGCGTACGCTGAGGTTCCCGGACGTCCCGAGCACAAGTCCGGTCTCGACCACCCGGCGGCCGTACTCACACAGCAGGCGCCGCTGCTCCGCCAGCAACATGCGATCAAAGTAGGCGTTCGCGGCGAAAGGCGGCAAACCCGGTCCACGCACCGGACGCCGGGCCGTACCCGCGCGGCCGTCCCCGGTGTGATGTCATGGCCCGATGGACCCGCTTGACGACTCCGCCGTGACCCGGAAGATGAACGACGTACCCGAATGGTGGCTGGAGGGCCATGAGATCTGCCGCGTGATCGAGGCCCGCGACTTCCCCACCGCGATCCGCATCGTCGACGAGATCGCCGTCGAGGCGGAGAAGCTCAACCACCACCCCGACATCGACATCCGCTGGCGCAAGCTCAGCTTCGCCCTGACCACCCACGACGCGGGCGGCCTGACCGAGCTGGACTTCACCCTGGCCGCGCGGATCGACGAGATCGCCGCCTCCCACGCCTGACGGCGACGGGAACGGCGAATACCATGCGTGATCATGCGGTCACTCAATAGAGTGGCCGCCCACGCCGTATCCGCCGAAGGAGATGCCGTATGCGTGCCGCCGTCGTCGTCCTCGCCGCCGCCGGGCTGCTCTGCGCGGCCTGCGGGGAGCAGCGGGAGGTGGCGTCCCACCCGGTGGGCCACATCCCCGCCCAGGACCCCATCCCGGCCCAGGACCCGCCCCCGGCCGCGGTCCGTCTCTCCGGAGGCGGAGTGCTCACCGCGGCCGCCCCCAAGGCCACGGCGATCGTCTACGACGCCGCACTGGCGCCGCCCGGCGCCTCGGTCCAGGTGACCGCCGAGTCGGGGTCGGTGTTCGCCGTCACCACGGCCACGGTCAGCGGCTTCCTCCCCGGCCGGACGTACGGCGCGCACCTGCACGTCGATCCCTGCGGGAAGAAGCCCGCCGCCGCCGGCCCGCACTTCCGGCGACCCGGTGGCCCCGGCCACTCACATCCCGGCACGGGCCACGGGCCCGGGGCGAAGGCCGGTCACGGGCATGACGCGAAGGGCGGTCACCCGCGTGCCGACGCGGGGCACGGGCACGAGACCGCCGGGGCGAGCGCCGCCACCGAGTTCTGGCTCGACTTCACCACCGACGCCACCGGGGCGGCCACGGCCACCTCCCGGCAGGACTGGGCGTTCACCCCGGCCCATCGGCCCCGCTCCCTCGTCATCCACGCCGAGCCCACCAAGGCGTCCGGCCCCGACGCCGGCGCGGCCGGCGCCCGCGTCGCCTGCGTCACCCTCATGCCGAGCTGACCGAGCCGCGCCTCGCCCGCGTCACCCTCATGCCGAGCCGACCGCCGTACGTCGCCCGCGTCACCCTCATGCCGAGCCGACCGCGCCGGCGGCCGCCACGAGCGCGGCCGTGATCCGGGCCAGATCGGCGTCATCGGTGACGTAGGGCGGCATGGTGTAGATCAGGTCGCGGAACGGCCGGATCCACACCCCGTGCCGTACGGCGGCGCGGGTCGCCGCGGCCCGGTCCGCCTCCCGGTCGAGCTGGATCACCCCGATCGCGCCGAGGACCCGCACGTCGCGGACGCCGTCCAGCTCACGGGCCGGGGCCAGCCCCGCCCGCAGCCCGGCCTCGACCCGCTTGACCCGCGCCTCCCACGCCCCGTCGCCGAGCAGGTCGAGGGAGGCGCAGGCCACGGCGGCGGCCAGCGGGTTGGCCATGAAGGTGGGCCCGTGGGCGAGCACGGGATATTCCCCGCGGCCGATGCCGTACGCCACCTCCGAGGTGCACAGGGCGGCGGCCATGGTGAGGTAGCCGCCGGTGAGGGCCTTGCCCACGCACATCACGTCGGGCGAGACGGCCGCGTGGTCCGCGGCGAAGAAGGCGCCGGTGCGGCCGAAGCCGGTGGCGATCTCGTCGAAGACCAGCAGCACGTCGTGGGCGTCGCACAGCTCGCGCAGCGCCCGCAGGTAGCCGGGGGAGTGGAAGCGCATGCCGCCGGCGTTCTGCGCCACCGGCTCGACGACGACCGCCGCCAGCTCGTGCGCGTGCCGTCCGATCAGATCGGCCAGGTGGGCGAGATAGGCGGGGTCGGGTTCGGCGTCGAACCCCTGGGGCGGCGCGTCGGCGAAGACCTGCCGCGGCAGCACCCCGGTCCACAGGGCGTGCATCCCGCCCTCGGGGTCGCACACCGACATCGGCAGGAAGGTGTCGCCGTGGTAGCCGCCGCGCCAGGTCAGCAGGCGGTGCTTGGCGGGCCGCCCGAGCGAGCGCCAGTACTGCAGGCACATCTTGACGGCCACCTCGACCGACACCGAGCCGGAGTCGGCCAGGAAGACGTGCTCCAGCGGATCGGGGGTGAGCTCCACCAGCCGGGCGGCCAGCCGGATCGCCGGCTCGTGGGTGAGCCCGCCGAACATCACGTGGCTCATCCGGCCCAGCTGGTCGCGGACGGCGGCGTCCAGCGCCGGGTGGCCGTATCCGTGGATGGCGGCCCACCACGACGACATGGCGTCGATCAGCTCGGTCCGGCCCTCGACGGGCTCGGCCAGGCGCAGCCGTACCCCGGAGGCGGACTCCACCAGCAGCGGGGCCTCCTGCCCCGGCATCGGCCCGTACGGGTGCCAGACGTGCGCCCGGTCCAGCTCCAGCAGCCGCGCGACGTCGCCCCGGGCGGGCGTACCGGGCTCAGGCATTGGGCGGCAGGCCGGTGCCCGCGCCGCGACGGCGCAGCGCGACCAGGTCGGTGCGGGCGGGCGCCGGGGAACCGGCGGCGCCGGTGGACGCGTCGGCGGCCGTGCCCTCCCGATCGGCGGCGGGGGCGGGGGCCGTGTCGCCGTCCCGGGTACGGCGGTGCTCGGGAAGCGACGGCTCACCGGCCTGCTCGACCTCGAAGCCCGCGTCGGCGATCATGTCGAGGTCGGCCGCGCCCGGCTGCCCCTCGCTGGTGAGGTAGTCGCCCAGGAAGATGGAGTTCACCACGTGCAGGGCGAGCGGCTGGAGGGTTCGCAGGTGGATCTCCCGGCCGCCGGCGAGCCGTACCTCCACGTCGGGGCAGACGAACCGGGTCATCGCCAGGATCCGCAGGCAGTGCTGCGGGGTCAGCGTCCAGTTCTCCGACAGCGGGGTGCCCTCGAAGGGGATCAGGAAGTTCACCGGCACCGAGTCCACGGCCAGCTCGCGCAGCGCGAGGACGGTGTCCACCAGGTCCCCGGGGGTCTCTCCCATGCCCGCGATCAGCCCCGAGCAGGCCGACAGGCCCGCCTCGTGGGAGCTGCGCACCGTCCGGACGCGGTCGGCGAAGGTGTGCGTGGTGCAGATCTCGCCGTAGACCTCCTCGGAGGTGTTGAGGTTGTGGTTGTAGGCGTCCACTCCGGCCTCGCGGAGCCGGGTGGCCTGCCGGTCCGACAGGAGTCCCAGGCAGGCGCAGATCTCCACGTCCGGGGCACGGTCCTTGATCGCCGCGATGGTGTCGGCCACCCGCTCGACGTCGCGGTCGGTGGGCCCGCGCCCGCTGGCCACCAGGCACACGCGCTTGGCGCCGCCCGCCACGCCCGCCTCGGCGGCCTCCGCCGCCTCCTGCGGTTTGAGCCAGCTGTACTTCAGGATGCCCGCGGTCGAGCCGAGCCGCTGGGAGCAGTAGGAGCAGTCCTCCGGGCACAGGCCGGACTTGAGGTTGACGAGGTAGTTGAGCTTGACGCGGTTCCCGAACCACCGCCTCCGCACGCGCCCCGCCGCGGCGACCACCGCCAGCAGGTCGTCGTCGGAGGTCGCCAGCACCGCCAGCGCCTCCTCGCGTGTCGCGGACTCGCCGCGCATGCCCTTGTCCACCAGCCGGGTCAGCAGATCCATGGAACCGATCTTCGGACCCGGCGCCGGTCAGCCCAATGGCCGGACCGGACAAAGGTCCGGCCGTGAAGTTTGTAGGGCGCTGTGCGGGGCGGGGAGGTATCGGGCCTCGGAGACGGCCGGCGGGGACCGGCCGGAGCGGGGCGGGCAGACCTCGCTCCACGAGCCGCCCATGGCCTGGCCGGACCCGTCCCCGCGCGGCCCGGTGTGCCCTACAGGCCGCCCCCGGACATTCCGTGCACGGCCGGGATCGTGCCCAGCCGGCCTCTCTGGAAGTCCTCGAACGCCTGCTGAAGCTCTTGCCGGGTGTTCATGACGAACGGGCCGTAGTGAGCGATCGGCTCCCGGATCGGCCGCCCGCCCAGCAGCACGACCTCCAGGTCGGGCGTGTGGGAGTCCTGCTTCTCGTCCGCGCGGACGGTCAGCGAGCCGCCGCCGCCGAAGACCGCGGTCTGGCCCAGGTGGATCGGCCGGCGCTCGGCGCCGGCCGCCCCGCGGCCCGCCAGGACGTACGCGAGGCCGTTGAAGTCCTCCCGCCACGGCAGCGTGATCTCCGCACCCGGCGCCAGCGTCGCGTGGATCATGGTGATCGGCGTGTGCGTGACGCCGGGGCCCTCGTGGCCGTCCAGTTCGCCCGCGATGACGCGCAGGAGCGCGCCTCCGTCCGGGGAGGTGAGCAGCTGGACGCTGCCGCCGCGGATGTCCTGGTAGCGGGGGGTCATCATCTTGTCCCTGGCCGGGAGGTTCACCCACAGCTGGAGGCCGTGGAAGAGCCCGCCGGACATGACCAGGTGCTCCGGCGGAGCCTCGATGTGGAGCAGGCCGGAGCCGGCCGTCATCCACTGGGTGTCGCCGTTGGTGATCGTGCCGCCACCGCCGTGGGAGTCCTGGTGGTCGAAGACGCCGTCGATGATGTAGGTGACGGTCTCGAAGCCGCGGTGCGGGTGCCACGGGGTTCCCTTCGGCTCCCCGGGCCGGTACTCCACCTCGCCCATCTGGTCCATCATGATGAACGGGTCCAGATGGCGGTGATGGATCCCCGCGAACGCCCGGCGGACGGGGAAGCCCTCACCTTCGAAACCGCTCGGTGCGGTCGTCACGCCGATCACGGGGCGCGGCACGGCGTCCGCCGGCGCGGCCACGCGCGGCAGGGTCAGCGGGTTCTCGACGGTCACGGCGGGCATTTACGGCTCCTTCCAAAGAACTCGTTGACGTCAACTCAGTTGATACTTCAACTATTCCGTGCCGGACAGGCGCGGGTCACCGGGTCATCCGGGGGCCTTGCCGCGCTGTGCCGTACCGATGAAGAGCTTGCCGGCGAGCTGCTCCGGGGTGGGCGCCAGGTCGGTCCCGGTTTTTCCGCTCAGCGCGTTGTAGGTGACGGTGTAGGAGGTCGACCCGGTGTAGTAGGAGGCGAAGTCCCCCAGGTCGTTGTTCCGGAACACCCGGGACAGGGGGCCGGCCTTGGTGAGGTCCCAGACGCCGAAGAAGACCAGGCAGGAGGCGAAGTCCTTCATGGTCGCCACCGCGTTGTCCTCGAAGGAGCCGGGGCCGTCGCCGAAGGCCGCCTTCGTGCCGATCGACAGGGCGGTGTCGCCGAGCGCGAAGAAGGCGCTCCCCGCGACGTACGTCGCCGCCTTCTCCCGCACGATCTGCGCGACGTGCCGTTCGAGGAGCTGCCCGATGAGCCGGGCCCGCATCCGCCGGTACAGGCGTTCGGCGGCCCACTTGACGGCGGCCGTGCCGGGCCCGCCCAGCCACGGCCAGGATCCGGCGAACGCCAGCTGCGCCATGCTCGTCGCGGCCAGGACCTCCAGGGCGTGCCGGGTCGCCTCGACCGCCTCCGCGTACCCCTCGCACGCCTCGGCCGTCATCTCGCAGTGGGCGGCGACGGCCCCCGCGTACTCCTCGAAGGAGAGGCGGACGCCCTCGTCCCCGCCGCCGGCGGGGCGCGCGGCGACGGCCAGCAGGCCGCCCTGCCAGAACCGCCGGAACGCCGTGCTGCCCTCGCCGGGGTGGTCCCGCCACATCCGCGCCGCCACCGGGTCGAGGGCGTTCGCCGCTCTCCGGACCCGCTCGCCGAGCGACCTCCAGACGGCCGCCGCGGCGCGCGCCCCCTCCGGGTCGCCCTCCGGCCAGTGCTCGTACACGTCATAGGCGACGAGGGCCGCCATCCCGGTGAGGCCCAGCGGGTACAGCGCCGGGCGCCCGAGCCTCACCACGGCATCCGCGGCACGTGGGAGATGGCCTCCCACTCGGCGGCCTCGACGTTCGCTCCCATGGTGAAGATGCGGTCCCCGATCCGGACGCAGAGGCCCCCGAGCGCGTGCGCCTCGCCCATGACCCCCTCGGCCATATGCCGGTAGCCCGGTGATCCGGAGTCGCCGTGGTAGAAGATCCTCCCTGCCTGGTCGTCGCCCCAGAAGTTCCCCACCGCGTACAGCTCGTTCGCCTCGGCGACGGCCGCCTCGGTCAGCTCGGCGCCCTCCGTCGTGAAGGGTCTCGCGACGGACTGCTTCACGGCGTCGGGAGACATGATCATGTACGGTACAAAACCCTCTTTACCCATATGAAAATAGTATATTGCGATCACCGTGACGCCTCCCCGGCGGTGGCCGGTGGCCGGGGTCCGGCCGTCCGCCGCGCTCCGCCCTCAGGGGTTCGGCCGTTCGCCGCGCCCCGCCCTCAGCCGAACACGCCCGGAGGCGGGACCGGGGTGACCACCGGGTCGCCGTCACGCAGCGGTGGCGCTCCGGCGACGAAGTCGGTCAGCGCCCTGCCGTACACGCACCTGGCCTGGGTGAGACCTCCCGCGCTCCGGCGGGTCAGGCCGTCGGTGGGCAGCTCGGCGCGGGACGCGGCGACGATGAGGTTGCCGAAGCGGCGTCCCCGCAGCACGCCCGGCTCGGCGAGCAGGGCGGTGTGCGGGAAGACGCCGCCGACGGTGGCGAGCAGCCGGCGGGCGAAGGCCAGGCCCTTGCCGTCGGCGACGTTGACGAGCAGGGTGCCGCCGGGGCGCAGGACGCGGACGACGTCGTCCATGTACTCGCGGGTGGCCAGGTCGAGCGGCATCGTGGCGCCGCTGAAGGCGTCGAGCACGAACAGGTCGGCCGAGGCGTCCGGCAGCGCGGCGGTCGCGGTGCGGCCGTCGAGGATCCTGACCTTGAGCCGGGGCACCGACTTCAGGCGGAGCTGGTCCCTGACGAGCTGGACGAGACCGCCGTCCGGCTCGACGACGATCTGCCGCGACCCCGGACGGGTCGCGGCGACGTAGCGGGGGAGCGTGCAGGCGCAGCCGCCCACGTGCACGGCGTCCACCGGCCCCTCCGCGAGGAGGTCGATCACGATGGCCATGAGCTGGACGTACTCGAAGTCGAGGTACGTGGGGTCGTCCAGGTCCACGTAGGACTGGGGCACGCCCCCGGAGGAGATCACCCACCCGGTGGGCCGGTCGAGGTCGGCCAGGAGCTCTACCTCGCCGAAGGTGACCGGGTAGCGGCCCGGCATCGGCTCCCGTGGTTCCCGCCTGCTCATGGCCCGCGGCCCGCCTCTCCTGGTGCATCGTCTCCCGGCCGTCCATCCTTCCAGGTCCGCTCGCCCTTCCGGGTGAACGGGCGTCCCGCCGGGCGGCTCGCGTTCCCGGGGTGAACGGGCGTCCCGGCCGGGCTCGCGCTTCGGGCTGAACGGGCGTCCCGTCAGCTCGGCTCGCCCTTCCAGGCGAAGGGCCGCAGCGAGGGGTCGAGGGGTGCGGCGGTCATCCGGTTGGCGAAGGTGGAGATCGTGTAGGCGCCGACCCCGAGGACGACCTCCAGGGCGTTCCTGGGGGTGTGGCCGGCGTCGAGGAAGGCGCGCATCTCCTCGTCGGTGACCGCGCCGAGGCGGTCCATGACCGCGAGGGTGAACAGCCGCAGCGACTCCAGTCGGGGTTCGGAGAGAGGCTTGCGCTCCCGCAGGCTCTCGACGAGCTCGGCGGGCGCCTCCTGCCCGGCCAGCGCGGCGGTGTGCATCGCCACGCAGAGGTGGCAGGCGTTGCGGGTGGCGACCGTCATGACGACGACCTCGCGGTCGAGCGGGGTCAGGGAGGTCTGCTCGAAGGCGGCGTTGGCCGCGAGGAATCCCTTGAGCAGGTGCGGGGCCTCGGACATCAGCGCCACCGCCGCGGGGAGGTGGCCGAACTTGCGAATGGTGGCCTCCATGGTGGGGCGGGCCTCGGCGGGGGCGCTTTCGAGGGTGTGGGGGACGAAGAGGTCGTTGGTCACGGGATGGCTCTCTTCCGGTGTCGGGGGTTCCCTCCGGGCCCGGTGAGCGGGTCGCGGAGTGGAGACGGGGGCGGGACGGGGCCGGCGGCCGGGAGGGCCGCGCGGGGACGACCGGGCGGCTCCGGGCACGGGTGACCGATGCGCCGGATCCGAAGGTCAATCAGGTTGTCCATATGGTAAACCAGGTTGTCTTTATGGGCAAGGCGGTTCCGCGCGGATGGCCGGGGATGGCGACGGGGCCGACGCCTGATGGTTCGGCGCGGGCGGCCGGGGGAGGCTTCGGCGGTGTAGGGAAGGTCACAACCTACGGCTACGTAACTTACGCTACCGTAGGTTCATGAGCTCGACCGGCACCCAGAGACCGTCCATCTCCATGTCGATCAAGCCGCGGCTGCGCGGCTGGCTGCACGCCGGGGCGCTTCCCGTCGCGATCATCGCCGGGTACGTCCTCGTCGCCCTGGGCCCCACCCTGCAGGCGCGGCTCGCCGCCGCGGTCTACGCGATCACCTCGGGCCTGCTCTTCGGCGTCTCGGCCACCTACCATCGCGGCACGCTCTCCCCGCGGCTGGAGAGGGTGCTGCGCCGCCTGGACCACGCCAACATCTATCTGATCATCGCGGGCACCTACACCCCGTTCGCGCTGCTCGCCCTCGACGGTCCGGCCCGTGTCGTGGTGCTGGCCGTGATCTGGGCCGGCGCGATCGCCGGGGTGCTGTTCCGGGTGCTGTGGATCTCCGCCCCGCGCCTGCTGTCCACCGCCCTCTACATCGCGCTGGGCTGGACGGCGGTGTTCGTGCTGCCCCAGCTCCTGTCCGGCGCCGGGGTGGCCGCGGTGGCCCTGGTGATCGCGGGCGGGCTGCTCTACACCGCGGGCGGTGTGGTGTACGGCCTGCGCCGTCCCGACCCCTCGCCCCGATGGTTCGGCTTCCACGAGGTCTTCCACGCCTTCACCGTCGCGGCCTACGTCGTCCAGTACGTCGCCGTCTCGCTGGTGGTCTACGGAGCCTCCTGACGTGCCGGCCGTCCACGGAGCCTTCGCGCCGGGCGGCCTCCCGGTCCGATCGGCCCGTTCGCCCGCTCCCGCCCCCTCCCGCCCCCTCCCGCCCGCTTCCAGGGCTCGGCCCGCGGCGAGCGCCAGGCGGCGGACGGCCCGTGTGGGCGGTGAGTGACCAAGGTCCCGGATGGACGGGACCTCCGCCGCCCCGGAGTGAGCCGTATGGCACCTCCGGCAAAGGCGATGCAAAGGATTTGATGGAGACGTACCAGGAGAGCAGGGAACACCGGCAGCGGCCGGCGACGAAGGAGCCCCCCATGGCAGCCACCGCGCACCACCACACCAACCGCAAGCTCACCCACCGGCCCGCCGCCGTGGCCACCCCGACCCGGGACGACGCCGTCACCACCGCCGGGGAGACCCCGGCCACGGCGCGGCCGGCCGCCTACGCCTGGGCCGCGGCCCGGATCGGCATCGGCTGGATCTTCCTGTGGGCCTTCCTCGACAAGGTCTTCGGCTGGGGCTTCGCCACCCCCGCCGACCGCGCCTGGCTCAACGGCGGCAGCCCCACCACCGGCTTCCTCAAGGGCGCCGGCGACAACGCCCTCGGCGGCCTGTTCGGCGCCCTGGCGGGGCACGCCTGGGTCGACTGGCTGTTCATGACCGGCCTGCTGGGCATCGGCGTCGCGCTCGTCCTCGGCGTGGGCATGCGGATCGCCGCCGCCGCCGGCACCCTGATGCTGGTGCTGATGTGGGCCGCCGAGCTGCCGCTGGCCAACAACCCCTTCCTGGACGAGCACCTGGTCTACGCCGCCGTCCTCATCGGGCTGGCCCTGGCCGGCGCGGGCGGGACCCTGGGTCTGGGACGGTGGTGGGGCGCCACCGCCCTGGTCCGCCGCCTGCCGATCCTGAGGTGAGACCCGTCCCCGTCCGGCGCCCGCCCCCGCCCCCGGGGCGGGCGTCGGCATGTCCGGACGGGCGCGTGCCGGGAAGCGGGAGGATCGGGACGGCGCGGGTACGTCCGGCAGGAGCGTGCGGGACGCGAGCGAAGACCATCGAGGAGGAGAACGATGACCGGATCGATCGTCGTCGGGGCCGACGGCTCCGAGTCCGCGACGGCCGCGGTGGAGTGGGCCGCGCTGGACGCCGCGCGCGGCGGCGCGGCGCTGAGGGTCGTGCACGTGCGTGAGCCGTGGGCCGCCGCGTTCCCGCCGGCCGGGACCGGCGCGAACGAGGACGTGCGGACCCGCTACTGCGAGGACGTGCTGGACGCGGCGGTACGGCGGGCCCGCGAGTGCGCGCCGGAGATCGAGGTCACCGGCGCCGTGGTGACCGGCGCGGTGGTCGAGAGGCTGCGGGACGAGGCCGAACGGGCGGACGAGGTCGTGATCGGCAGCAGGGGGGCGGGCGGTTTCGCCGAGCTGCTGCTCGGGTCGGTGGGGCTGGGCCTGGCCGGACGGGCCCCCGGCCCGGTCGTCGTGGTCCGCGCCCCCGCCCGGACCGTCCACGGGACGGTCGTCGTCGGCTTCGACGGCTCCGAGCACTCCGAGGCCGCCCTCGGCCACGCGTTCGCCCAGGCCCGGCTGCGCGGGGCCCGATTGCGCGTGGTCCACGGGCGGCGGAACCCGGTGCTCCCCGTCCGCGCCCTCGACCACGCCTCCCTGCTGGAGGAGTCGTTCCAGGCGGAGGTCCGTACGGCCCGGCAGCGCCTGGAGCCCTGGCGGGAGAAGTACGCCGACGTCGAGGTGGCGGAGTCGGCCGTTCCGGCGCACCCGGTGCCCCTCCTGGCGGAGGAGTCGCGGAGCGCCGACCTGGTCGTCGTCGGGGCGCGGGGGCTGGGCGGGTTCGGCTCGGCCGTACTGGGCTCGGTCAGCCATGGCGTGCTGCACCACGCGCACTGCCCGGTCGCGGTCGTGCGGCCCCGCGAGGAGGACGAGGTGGGCCGGGAGCGTGGAGCGGACCGGTGAGGAGGGTGGGGAGCGCGGGGCGGGCCGGTGAGGAGGGCGGGGGCGCGGGGCGAGCCGCTGAGCCGGTGGATCTCGGGAAGATAAGACCCTTTTGACCGATCCGTGGCCTGCTGCCGGGGGATTTCTGGGCATAAATCGGTCAAAAGGGGAGGTGGGTCATGGAAGAGCTGACCCGTACATGGTGGGTCTATCTCGTTCGCGGAGCCTGCGCGATCCTGTTCGGCCTGCTGGCGATCCTCTGGCCGGGCATCACGGTCTTCGCCCTGGTCGTCGTCTTCGGCGTCTACGCCGTCGTCAACGGCGTGTTCGCCCTGTTCGGTTCGCGGGAGAGCGGCTCCCGGGCCTGGATGATCGCCTACGGCGTGCTGAGCGTCCTGGCCGGCGTCGCGGCCCTCGTCTGGCCGGGGATCACCGCGCTCGCCCTGCTGCTCCTGATCGCGGCCTGGGCCGTCGTCGTCGGCATCACGGAGATCATGGCGGGGATCCGCCTGCGCAGGGCCGCCACGGGGGAGTGGGCCTTCATCCTCAGCGGGGTGCTGGCGGTCCTGTTCGGCGTCCTGCTGTTCGCCTGGCCGGCCGCCGGCGCGCTGGCGGTCGTCTGGCTCATCGGCACGATGGCGATCGTCTACGGCGTCGCCCTGGTGGCGCTCGCCTTCCGGGTGCGGGCGCTCCACTCCCGCAGGGCCGGTCCCGCGGGGGCCGCTCCCACCCCCGCCTGACCCGGGGGTCACCGGGCCCGGAGCCGCCTTCCCGGCATCGGGGAGGCGGCTCCGCCGTACCGGGCGCCCGAAAAGGTCACCACGGGGAGACACCGAAGAATATTTATAAAAACAGCCTCTTCTGCGTAACGTCTCCATAGGGATGACCGTTCAACGGGGAATCATCTTCCCACACCCTGTGGAGGCGACATGGACGTTCACGGCCGGCTCTCTCGTCATCTGCTCGTCGACGGCTACCGCCTGGTGCTGGATCTGGAACGCAGCCGGGGCTCCCGGCTGGTCGACGCCCGCACCGGCCGGACCTACCTGGACTTCTACACCTTCTTCGCCTCCGCGCCGCTGGGTGTGAACCCGTTCGACGACGACCCCGCCTTCCTGGCCCTCCTCGGCAGGATCGCCGCGAACAAGCCGGCCAACCCCGACCTCTACACCGTCCACCTCGCCGACTTCACCGAGACCTTCGTCCGGGTGCTGGGCGACCCCGAGCTGCCGCACCTCTTCTTCGTCGAGGGCGGCGCGCTGGCCGTCGAGAACGCGCTGAAGTGCGCCTTCGACTGGAAGAGCCGCCGCAACGAGGCCGAGGGCCGCTCTCCCGGACTCGGCACCCGGGTCCTCCACCTCACCCGGGCCTTCCACGGCCGCAGCGGCTACACCCTCTCGCTGACCAACACCGACCCGGTCAAGACCGACCGCTTCCCGAAGTTCGACTGGCCGCGGATCGAGGTGCCCGCCGTCCACCTCGGCGACGTCGAGGCGGCCGAGGAGCGGGCCCTGGCCCAGGCCAGGGCGGCCTTCGAACGGCACCCGCACGACATCGCCTGCTTCATCGCCGAGCCCATCCAGGGCGAGGGCGGCGACAACCACATGCGGGCGGAGTTCCTCCAGGCGATGGAACGGCTCTGCCACGAGCACGACGCCCTGTTCGTCGTGGACGAGGTGCAGACCGGCGCGGGCACCACCGGCACCCCCTGGGCCCACCAGCAGCTCGGCCTGCGCCCCGACATCGTGGCCTTCGCCAAGAAGGTCCAGGTCGGCGGGATCATGGCGGGCCGCCGGGTGGGCCTGGTGCCCGACAACGTCTTCCGGGTGAGCGGGCGGATCAACTCCACCTGGGGCGGCGGGCTGGTGGACATGGTCCGCTCCCGCCGGATCCTGGAGATCATCGAGCGCGACGGGCTCATCGCCCGGGCCGGCGAGCTCGGAGCCGAGCTCCTCGCCGCGCTGCAGAAGATCCAGGCCGGCTTCCCCGAGCTGGTCGGCAACGCCAGGGGGCGCGGCCTCATGTGCGCCTTCGACCTGCCGGACCCGGCCGCGCGCGACCGGCTGGTCACCCTGCTCCGGCAGGACGAGGGCGTGCTCGTACTGCCCTGCGGCGAGCGGTCGGTACGGCTGCGCCCGGCCCTGTCGATCACCCGCGAGGAGCTGGAGGAGGGGACGGAGGCCGTCTCCCGCGCCCTGACCGCCCTGCGGGACGCGCCCCCGCCGGCCTAGCCGTACGGGGCCGCCCCGCCGTACGAAGCGGCCCGCCGTACGAAGCCGCTCCGCCGTACGAAGCCGCTCCGTTGGGCGGGGCGCCGTACGGCGGGGCGGAGGTCAGGCGCCGGGGACCCACCGGTAGTGGGTCGTCAGCCTCCCCTCGTCGTCCAGGACGTGGAAGGCGAGGGCGGGCGGGTGGGTCAGGTCGGCGTGGTCGTCGGCATGGGCCCGGTGGTCCCAGGGCAGCCGGAGCGTGGACACCACCCCGGGGGCCACCAGGAGGGGCCGGCCGGCGAAGGTCGTCGCCGCGGGGGTGTGGGCGTGCCCGCTCAGGAAGGCGAGGAGGTTCGGGTGGCGGTCCGCCAGTTCGGCCAGGCGCCGCTCGCCGAACTGGCGGATCTCGTCGACGTAGGGGATGGCCAGCGGGACCGGCGGGTGGTGGAAGCCGACCAGCACCGGCACGGTGTCCGGGGTGCCGTCGAGGACGTCCGCCAGCCAGGCCAGCGTCTCCTCCTCCAGGTGGCCGTGGTCCTTGCCGGGCACCGAGGAGTCGCACAGGGCGAGGACGAACCCGTTCCCCCGGTGGACCTGGTTGACCGGCGCCGCGACCTCGTCCACCGCGTCCGCGGCTCCGGGTTCCCCCGTCGCGGTCGTCCCGGGCGCTTCCGCCGCCGGTTCCGCCTCCGTCTCCGTCCGTCCTGTCTCCGCCGCCGTCCGCCCCGCCTCCGCGGGCCGTCCGAGCAGGACGCGGCGGAACGCGGCGCGCTCGTCGTGGTTGCCGGGGCAGGTCAGCACCGGGTGGCGGGACGTGAGGATCCGCCGGGCCAGCTCGTACTCGCCGGCCAGACCGTGGTCGGCGATGTCACCGGTGACCACGACGGCGTCCAGGTCCCAGGGCAGCCCCTCCAGATGGTCCATGACCGCGCGGGCGCGGTCGGCGCTGCGCTGTCCGTCGTCGATGTGGATGTCGCTGAGGTGGGCGATGACGATCACCGGTGGATCTCCTTTTCACGTGGTGTCCCGGCGGAAGGGGACGGCGGGACGCCGCGGGCCGCACGTCCGCGCGACGTACGCGGGTCCCGCGGGCCCGTGAGCACGGGCGGACTGGTGAACACGAACCTACGACGGCGACCGGACCACGGGTAAGATCCGGTTCCGTGCCGGATGACCGGTCCAACTCGCGGGTCGTTCTCCATCCGGACGTCGACACCGTGCGCGGCCGGCGGGCCGGCCCGCCCGATCTCGACGCCTTCCCGGGTGCTCACTGCCTTCAGCCCGCGTGCAGCCGCCGGCCTTCCCCGCGGACGAGCAGCACCGCCGCCGGCAGCGGGCAGACCGCCATGAACGCGCTCACCGGGAGATCGGCGCCCAGCGACTCCGCCAGGTTCCCGCCCAGGGCGCCGAGCAGCCAGAAGGGCACGGACAACCCGATGAGCAGTACGACGAACCGCAGAGGTGACCTGTTTGACGATATGTCGCGACTCTTGATCACATGATCATCGTATTCGGCCCTCGTTCGAGGCCTCCCGCTGCCTCCACAGGCCGATCGCGGTCATCCGGCAGTCGGCGCCGAGCTTGGCGTAGATCCGGTTCACGTGGTTCTTCACGGTCTTCTCGCTGAGGAAGAGGTGCTGGGCGATCTGCCCGTTGGAGCGGCCCGTGGCTATCAGTTCCATGACCTCCGCCTCGCGTCTGCTCAGGCCCGTCGCGACCCGCGGGTCGGCGGGATGGGGGGAGTGGGGGGCGTCGTCGGATCTCATCCGGCCTCCGTGGCGGCTACACGGTCAGGTCGCCGAAACCCCCCGGTCTTACGGCGAGGCGATGAAGTGAGCATAACCGGTTATATCTGGATTTGGTGATCCAGTCGCGGATGGAAAGCGGAACGGCCGGTCCCGTAGGACCGGCCGTTCCCCGTGGGGTGAGTGAAGGGACTTGAACCCTCGACATCCAGGACCACAACCTGGCGCTCTGCCAACTGAGCTACACCCACCGCGTCTGCCGTGGCAGCACATGGAAAAGTGTAGCGGTTCCCGGGAGTCGTTTCGTACCGCGTTTCGCGAACGCGTTCCGCTCCCGGCCCGTACGCCCGTTCCGTGCCGTGCCCGCGGCCTGGTCCGTGCCCCGTCCGCGGGCGTCCCGCGCCGTCAGGCCGGCTCCGCCGAGACGCCCTCGGCCAGCTCGCGTGCCGTGGCGGAGTCGGGTCCCGGCTGGGCCACGAAGACCGCCGCGCGGTAGTAGCGCAGCTCCCGGATGCTCTCGGTGATGTCGGCCAGCGCCCGGTGCCCGCCCTGCTTCTCCGGCGCGGAGAAGTACACCCGCGGATACCACCGCCGGGCCAGCTCCTTGACCGAGGACACGTCGACCATCCGGTAGTGCAGGAAGGCGTCCACCCCCGGCATGTCGCGCGCGATGAAGGAGCGGTCGGTGGCGATGGAGTTGCCGCACAGCGGCGCCCGCTTCGCCTCGGGGACGTGGCCCCTGATGTAGGACAGGACCATGGCCTCGGCCTCGGCCAGGGTCACCCCGCCCTCAAGGGACTCCAGCAGCCCGGACGCGGTGTGCATCTCCCGGACGACGTCCGACATCTGCTCCACCGCCTCCGGCGGGGGCTTGATCACCACGTCCATGCCCTCGTCGAGCTGGTTCAGCTCACTGTCCGTGACCACGCAGGCCACCTCGACAAGGGCGTCTCGGCCGAGATCGAGCCCGGTCATCTCACAGTCGATCCAGACCAGCAGGTCACTCATAGCCTTCAGCGTAGTCCCACCTTCAGGAGAGCTTGAGGGAGTCGACCACCCGGTCGACCACCTGGAGACCGAGGTTGTCGGGCACGGACATGTACATCAGCGCCGGGCGTCTGCCCGCGCCGCGGTCCACGAGCACCATGGCGCCGCGTTCCTTCTTGAACTTCCAGCCGTTGGCCTTGGCCTCCTTGGAGAAGTCCATGTCGAAGACGAGGAGCCAGGCGTCCCTGCCGCTCACCTTGATCGCCTTGTTCTCGATGATCTTCTTGTCGTGCGGGGGGCTGTAGAAGACCGGTTCGATGCCCAGCAGCAGCGACGCGAGGGTGGCCCGCATCCCGGGGACGCCGTCGTAGCCGAACCTGTCCGGCAGCTCGCCGGTGAAGACGTTGCCGACCCAGTCGTGGCCCTCGCCGTCGAAGTCCTTCTGGGAGATCGCCTCGACCCTGCTGCCGCCCAGGAAGCTCGTGCCGTCCGTACGGGTGCCGGGCGGCACCTTCCAGGGCTCACCGGGGAAGTCGTAGGACAGGCCGGAGGTGGAGTCGGAGATGCGTCCGTCCTCCGGCTGGGGCAGCTCGGGGCCGTCCGAGGGGAGCGGCTCCGGCGTCCCCGGGTCCGACGGCGAGGGCGTCGGTTCCGTGGTCGCAGCCGAAGGAGACGGGGGGCGGTCGTCCGCGCGCTCACGGCCCCCGGGGTTGATGAGGAACGCGGCGGCGACGATCGCCACGACCAGGACCACCGCGCCGCCGACGCCGAGGATCCAGGGCAGGGAGGCGTTCCGGCGCGGCTGCGGCGGGCCGTACGCGCCCGCGGGCAGTTGCGCCGTGACGTTCGGCGGGCCGCCCCACGGCGGCTGCCCGGACTGTCCAGGCTGCCCGGACCGTCCAGGCTGGCCGTACTGTCCAGGCTGGCCGTACTGACCGGACTGGCCGTGCCGGCCCTGTTGTCCGGGCCGGTCGTGATGCTCGTGCGGGCCGTACTGTCCCGGTTGTCCCGGTTGTCCCGGCTGGACGGGCGGGCCCGCCGGGGCCGGATGGTCGTGCGGACCGGTCCGGCCCGCCTGGCCGGGGAGCGGCCCGGCGGGGCCCGGCTGGCCGGGATGCTGCCCGGTCGGGGGCGGGGACGCCGGTCCGGCGGGGGTCTCCACCGGATGGGTGGCGTCGGTCCACTGGTTCCCGTCCCACCATCGCAGCTGCGGTGAGCCGTAGGGATCCGGGTACCAGCCGGCGGGGGTCTGCGTGGTCATGGCCGCCAGAGTAGTAAGAACCTATTTATCCCGCATTATCGGCTTATCCGGATCATGACGTGCATCGGTAGGTGAAAGTGGCCTTGTCCTGGAGTTTCTTCCCCTTGGGCAGGGGCGAGAGGACCTGCAGGGTGGCGGTCCCCCGGAAGTCCCCATTGCCGTTGATACTCCACCGCAGGGTCACCTCGTGCGAGGTCTTCCCGGCCTCGACCACTTCGGTCTTCTCGACCGGTGTCCTGCGGTCGCTCTGCCGCCACCGGTAGCGGACCTTCCCGGCGGAGCCGTTGGTGGAGAGCACGCCGGTGATCCTGACGAGCACGGAGCAGTCCTTCGGTTTCTTCGGCGGGATCACCCGCACCCCGGTCACCGCCAGCGGCGTCCCCGGGTCTTCCGGCCCGCGGAACAGCCAGGCCAGCACCCCGGCGGCCACCATCAGCGCGATGATCACCGAGGCGAGAGCCGTACGGCCGCGCCGGACCCGGCCGCCGGAGGCCCGCCGCCCGCGGGAGGCCGCGCCGGAAGACCCGTCACGGCCGCTCCGCCAGATCCGCGCGGCGTCGGTCTCCGCCGGCACCCCGGGCCCGAACCGCAGGACCGTGCTCTCGTCGCCTCCCGCGTGTTCGCCGCCCGCGGCGGCGGGCAGCAGCGTGGCGATCCCCCCCTCGTCCGGCAGTGGGGTCCCGGGAACGGGCCCCGGGAGGCCCGGAGGGCCCGGAGCAAGGGCGGCCTCCGCCTGTCGCCGGCGCGCGGCCTCCGCCAGCCGGTCGCGCCCGGCGAACCCCTCCGGCAGCAGGTCGCGTCCGGCCAGCAGGACGTCACGGGCCTGGGGGAGGCCCCGGGCGGAGGCGGTCGCCGCCGCCCGCTCCAGGAGCCCGGCCGCCTCCGGGTACGGCGCCGCCCAGCGGGCGGCCAGGTCCATGGCGAGCGAGGCCCACGCCGTGACGTCGTGCTCCGGGGCCGCGGGACGGTCGCGCAGCGCCCCGGCCAGCCCGCGCTCGGCGAGCAACGCCGACCCGTCGGCGGCGATCACCACCGTGCCCGGGTGCAGCGCGCCGTGGGCCAGGCCCGCCGCGTGCAGTGCCAGGAGCGTCTGCGCGGTCTCCACCAGGACCGCGGCCGCGCCGCCCGCACCGGGCCCCTGGGCGGCGGGCGGTTCGGACAGCAGGTCGGCCAGCGTGGGGCCGGCGGGCTCCGAGGTGAGCAGCCAGACGTCGTCCCCGGCCGCGACCAGGTCGGCGATCGGGAGCAGCCCGATCCGGCCGCCCCGGGCGAGATTCAGGTCGGAGGTCACGGTCCCGGCCAGCCGTCGCCGCGCCGCCGGGTCGGCGACCAGCTCCGGGGAGAAGCGCAGGGCGCCGCCCGGCCGTCCGTCGGCCGCCACCGCCGACCACCAGTCGCCCAGTTCCCCGGTGCGTGTCCGGTGGGCCGGCCGGAATCCGGCGAGGCCCTCCGGGTCCGGGCTCACCGCCGGGTCCGGCCGTCCGGGCGCCCGCGGCGCCGTCCGGCCGTGCCCCGTCCGGCGGCGAACGGGACGGCGCCGCCGGTCAGCGCACCGAGGGCGAGGAACGCGGTGGACGCGGTCTCGCCGGACGGGGTGGGTGAGAAGGTGAGGCCCGCCCCGCCGGAGCGTGTCGGAGAGGGATTGGTCTCGCCGCCCCCCTCGGTGGGGGAGGGGCTCTCGGTCTTCGGCGGCCTCGGCGGCCGCGTCGCCTGCGGGGCGGAGGTCTGCGGCGTGGAGGTGGCCCGGGGCGGTGAGGTCCGCGTCGGCTGCTCGCCCGGACCGCCGATGTCGGAGGTCTCCTCATCGGTCGCGGTCGCGCTCGGTGAGGGCTTCCGGCTGGGAGCGGGCCGGTGCGGGCGGCGGGTCCGCGTCGGGGTGGCCGACGGTTTCGCGGTGGCCCTGGAAGGCCGGGCGGTGGGCCGGCGCGCGGGCGGCACCGGCGGCGGGCTGGCCGCGGAGGTCGCCGCCGGGGGCTCGTCGGTCGCCGACGGGCTGGGCGTGGCCTTCGCCGTGGGCTCCTCCGACGTCTCCTCCTGCGGCTCGTCGGTCTCCCCGGGGGTGATCGACTCCACCGGCTCCGAGGGGGTCGCGCTCGCGGTGGCGGCCGAGCTGCGGGCCTGGATCTCGCTGGAGCCGGAGGAGTTGACCAGCACCATCCCGATGACGCCGATCAGCGCGACGCACCCGACGCCGACCAGGATCTTGGAGCGCCGCCTGGACATCACCGCCCGCCAGCCGTGGTCGTCCAGGTCCAGGTCCTCATACCCGTCCGACCCGGTCCCTCCCGGCACCGGGTCGCCCAGGTCGGTCTCGGCGAGCGAGGTGTGCGCCTCCGAGGTCGCCGGCTTGCGCGGGAAGGGAAGGAGCGACGCCATGATCCCGGCGAGCGCCGCCAGGCGGCGGCGCCCCCGCTCCTCCCAGTCGGGGCCGTAGGCGTCGGCGGCCACCGCCTCCAGCTCGGTGAGGAAGGCGATGGCGGTCGGCGGGCGGTCGGTCTCGTGCTTGGCCAGGCCCCGCTCCACCAGGCCCCGCAGGGCCGAGGGCACCTCCTCCGTCGGAGGGGCCATGCTCTGGTGCTGCCGGGCCAGCGCGGCGATGTTCGTCCCGCGGAACGGGCGGGCGCCCGTCAGGCACTCGAAGAACACGGCGGTGGCCGCGTAGACGTCGGTGGCGGGGGAGGCCGGGCCTCCGGACCACTGCTCCGGCGCCATGTAGGGCGGCGTGCCCGCCGGGACGTCCCCCTCGCCGGAGCGGACGGCGATGCCGAAGTCGACCAGCCGGCTCGTGCCGTCGGGCTCGATCAGGACGTTCTCGGGCTTGAAGTCGCGGTGCACGACGTTGATCTTGTGGGCGGCGGCCAGGCCGGTGAGCGCCCCCTTGAGCACCGTCAGCGCGGCCTCCGGGCCGGTCGGCCCCTCCGAACGGAGGACGGCCCGCAGCGGGACGCCGTTGACCAGCTCCATGACGATCGCGGCGCCCTCGCCGGTCTCGACGTAGTCGTAGAGCCGGACGGCGTGGGGGCTGTCGAGGGTGTAGAGCACCCGGGCCTCGTGCCGGAAGCGCGCGACGAAGCCGACGTCGCCCCTGAGCCTGTCGGACAGGTATTTGATCGCCACGAGGACGTCGTCGGCGTCGTGCCGGGCCATCATCACCCGGCCGGCGGCACCGGCGCCCAGCTCGCGGATCTCCGTATAGCCGGGGACTCGCCAGGCCGATGACGTGCCGTACATGCGGTCTCCTCAGTTGACTGGGCCCCCACCCATGAAAGACGGACCGTAGCTTAGCGACAGAACCTCGGTTTCCGGTGATTAACCACAAATCATCAGAACGCCTGTAAAAGCGGGGGCGTACGGCCCGCGGGAAACCCTTCCGGCGGTGGCGGCGGTGACCGGTCCGGCGCGGGGGGACGATGTGCCCTACCGGTCTGGCGCGGGGGACCGGCGTGCCCTGTCGGCCCGGCGCGGGGACGGCGTGCCTTATCGGCCCGGCGCGGCGCGGGAGACGACGTGCCCCGGGACGTCCACCCCCGCGGCCAGGGCGGGATCGGCCTCCGGCTCGCCCCAGGAGGCGTGCAGCGGCAGCACCCCGGCCCAGACGGGCAGCGCGTAGTCCTCCTCCTCGTCACCCGGCGGGCCTTGCCGTACCTTCACCGACGCCTCCGCCAGGGAGAGGGCCACCACGGCGGTGGCGGCGAGCTCCTTCCGCGTCGGCGGGCGGACGGCGTCCCACTGACCGGGCGCGAGCTGCTCGGTGATCGCGCGCAGTCCCTCCATCCGCTCCTCCGGGTCCGTCACGACGCGGGGACGGCCGTAGACCACGGCGGAGCGGTAGTTCACCGAGTGGTTGAAGACCGAGCGGGCCAGCACGATCCCGTCCAGGTGGGTCACCGTGACGCACACCTCGCCCTCCGCCCGCAGCGACGAGGAGCCGGTCGAGCCGTGCAGGTAGAGGGTGTCGCCGATGCGGCCGTAGCAGGTGGGGAGCACCATCGGCGCCCCGTCGGCCCGCACCACGCCCAGATGGCAGACCAGCCCGGCGTCCAGCACCTCGTACAGGTCCTCACGGCCGGTCCTGGCCCGTTCCCCCATGCGGCCGGGACGGGTGCGCGGAGTCGTGGAAAGCATGCCTCTAACCTATGAAGAAGTGGACATGGGGAACATGGCCACTTTTCTGTGCTTCCGGGAGACCACTTTGCCGCGTACCTCCGTCGACCTGCCCGTCTCGGTGGACCGCGACGCCCTCGTCCCGCTCACCGTCCAGCTCGGGAACCGGCTCCGCTCCGCCATGCGCGACGGCACCATCAAGTCCGGCGAGCGCCTGCCCTCCACCCGCGCCCTCGCCCGGCAGCTCGCGGTCAGCCGCACCGTCGTCACCGAGGCGTACCAGCAGTTGTACGCCGAGGGCTGGCTGGACGGCCGCCACGGCTCGGGCACCTACGTGGCCGACGTGGTCGTCCACGCGCCCTCCCAACCGGTCGCCCCCGCCGTCGCGCCCGCGCCCGCTCCCGTCGCGTCGGCCGGAGCGGCGGGGGCCGCCGGAGCCACCGGTTCCGTTCCCGCCGGTTCCGTTCCCAACGGTCCCGTTCCCGCCGGTTCCGTTCCCGCCGTGAGGAGCGCCGCTTCCGCCGGTCCCGGCGGGCCTCCCACGAAGCACGTGATCGACCTGCGTCCCGGCCGGCCCTGGGTCCGCGACCTCGACCGGGCCGCCTGGCGCCGGGCCTGGCGGGCCGCCGCCGACCTGCCGCCGGGGGACGACCCCGACCCCTACGGCCTGCCCCGCCTGCGCGAGGCGCTGGCCGAGCATCTGCGCAGGACCCGGACGGTCGCCGTGGGCCCGGAGGACATCATGGTCACCCGGGGTACCGGCAACGGCCTCGACCTCATCGCCGCCACGCTGCTGCGTCCCGGCGACCGGGCGGGCGTCGAGGACCCCGGCTACCGGGTCGCCGGCAACGTCTTCGCCGCCCGGGGCGCCGAGATCGTGCCCTGCCCGGTGGACCGGGACGGCGTCGTCGTCGAGGAGCTCCCCGACGACCTGCGCGTCCTCTACACCACCCCCGCCCACCAGTACCCGCTCGGCGGACGCCTGCCGATCCCGCGGCGGGAGCGCCTGCTGGCCTGGGCCCGCCGTACCGGCGCGATTGTTGTGGAGGACGACTACGACGCCGAGTTCCGCTACGACGTCGCCCCGCTGCCCGCGCTGCACTGCCTGGACTCCGAACGCGTCGTCCTGCTCGGCACGCTGTCGAAGTCCCTGTCCCCGGACGTGGGGGTCGGCTGGCTGGTGGCCGCGCCCGGCCTGCTCGCCGCCGTCGCCCGGACCCGCCACGACCTGGCCGACCGTACCGGCGGCCCGGTCCAGCAGGCGGTCGCCGTACTGCTGGAGAGGGGAGACCTGGACCGGCACCTGCGGCGCATGCGGCTGGAGTACGCCCGCCGGCGCGCCGCCGTCGTCGACGCGCTGGGCCCGCTGGTCAGCGGCGACACCGCGGGGCTGCACGTGATGATCGAGATCCCGCCCTCCGCCGTCCCCTCCGTCGTCGCCCGCGCCGCGGAGCGGGGCGTGCTCGTCGACTGGACCGAGAGCCCGCGCCGCAGCGACCGGCCGCGCCGGCACGGGCTGGTGCTCGGGTACGGCGCCGCCTCACTGACCGAGGTCAGGCGGGGCGCCGCGGTGATCGCCGAGCTGATCGGGGACACACGGCGGTGACCCGTCTGGCGGATGAGCGCCGAATGGCGTTCTAATGTTTGGTCATGAGCACGCCCGGCATCAACTGGTCCCGCCTGGTCGCCTGGATGGCGAGCAACGTCCCCGACCTGGGGGAGCCCACCGGGGTCTCCCTCATCTCGGGCGGGAAGTCCAACCTGACGTATCGGATCGACACCCGCATCGACACCCGGGCCGGCACCCCGACCGGCGCCGAGGACCGCGCCCTGGTCCTGCGCCGTCCCCCGCTCGGCCACGTCCTGCCCACCGCGCACGACATGCGCCGGGAGTGGCGGGTCATCTCGGCGCTGGCCGGGACGGCGGTGCCGGTGCCCGAGCCGATCGCCCTCTGCGTCGACGAGGACGTCATCGGCGCGCCGTTCTACCTGATGGGACACGTCGAGGGGCAGGCCGTCAGGGGGCGGCAGGACGCCGAGCTGTCGCCCGGGGACGCCAGGGCGCTCTCGGAACGGCTCGCCGAGATCCTGGCGGCCATCCACGCCGTCGACTACGAGGCCGTCGGCCTGGCCGGGTTCGGCCGCCCCGACGGGTACATGGTCCGCCAGCTCGAACGCTGGGGGCAGCAGTGGGAGCGCTCGAAGACCCGCGAGCTGCCCGAGTACGACCGGCTCGCCGCGCGGCTGCGCGACCGCCTGCCCGGCACCTCCCGCGCCGCCCTCGTGCACGGCGACTACCGCCTGGACAACACGCTGGTACGGCTCGCCCCCGGCGCGGCCCCCGACATCCGGGCGGTCGTCGACTGGGAGATGTCCACCCTGGGCGATCCGATCGCGGACCTCGGCCTGACCCTGACCTACTGGCACGACCCCGGCGACGACGAACGCGCCGCCCTGCCGGTCGCCGGCGACATCACCCTCACCCCCGGCTTCCTCGACAGCCGGGGGTTCGCCGAGCACTACGCCCGGGTGTCCGGCGCCGACCTGGGCGACCTGGACTTCTACCTGGCGTTCGGCAACTACAAGCTGGCGGTCATCGTGGAGGGCATCCACGCCCGCTTCGTCCAGGGCAAGACGGTCGGGGAGGGGTTCGACGAGATCGGGGCCGCGGTGCCGCTGCTGGTCGCCCGGGCGCACCGGGCGCTGGACGAGGGGCTCTGACCCGCCGCGCCTCTCGTTGCGACGGCCCTCGCCTCCGTCTTGCTCCGTCCTCGCGGCGCCTTCGCCCTCGCCGCGAGGACGCCCCGTCGGGACTCCGCCTCGGATGTGTCCCGCGACGTCTCCGGCCCTCTGGATGCGTCCTCGCGGCGCGTGCTCGCCATGAGCGCGCTCCCCGGCCCGCTCGCCGGGGAGCGCGCGGCCCTACTTCTTCTGGAGCCCGGCGAACAGCCGCTCGGCGGCGCGGGAGTCCCACTGCAGCCGGTTATGGTCGGCGGGGTGCTGGTACGTCGGCACGATCACGAACTCGACGTCACCGGGTCTGACCGTCCGCAGGCTCTCGGCGACGGCGGACATCGTCTCGGCGTCGAACGCGGGGTCGGTCCTGACCCACTTTCGTGCCTCGGTGAGGAAGCCCGCCAGCTTCGCCGGATCGCCGGTCAGCTTCTCCGCCTTCTTCACCAGGGCGGCCATCAGCCGCTGCTGGCGTTGGACGCGCATGAGGTCCGAGCCGTCGCCCAGGGCGTAGCGAACCCGCGCGTAGCCCAGCGCGGCCCTGCCGTCCAGCATCTGCCGGCCGGCGGGGAGCCGCACCTTCGCCTTGGGGTCGACCACCGGCCGCGGCAGCGTCACCTCCACCCCGCCCAGCGCGTCCACCAGCTTCGCGAACCCGGAGAAGTCGGTCTCCATCGCGTGGTCGACGCGGATCCCGGTCAGGGACTCCACCGTCTTCCACGCGCAGCTCAGCCCGCCCTTCCTGTAAGCAGAGTTGATCATGTCGGTCCGGGCCGGGACGGGCTTCCCGCCGGGGGTCTCGCAGGAGGGGATCCAGACGAGCGAGTCGCGGGGGAAGGAGACGACCGTGGCCTTCTTCCGCCCGGCGGGCAGGTGGATCAGCAGCATCGTGTCACTGCGGGCGCCGGTGCCCGCCCGGTGGCGGGGGTTGAGCGCCTCGCTGTCGGTGCCGACGAACAGGATGTCGAGGGTTCCGTCGGCGGCGGGCGGGCGCCTGCCCTCAGGGGCCGTGACGGACGGGTCCCCGACGGTCGCCTGGAAGCCGTAGGCCCGGAGCACCACGGGGACGGCGACGGCGGCGGCCGCGGTGACCGCGGCGGCCAGGCCGAGCGCCGCCCAGCCGCGCGTCACCCGGAGCGGCCGGGCGGCCGGGAACATCCGGGACGTCCGCCGAGGGCGGGACGCGGCGCCGAGGAGACGCCGCCGCTGGTGCGCCAGCGTCGCCGGCGGCTCGTGCTCCAGGTCGCGGCCGAGGTCGCGGAGAATCGTCAGGTCGTCCATGGTCACGCCTCCTCCTGGTGCAGCGGGTTGGTGTCGCCGAGCGCCGCGCGGAGCTTGCGCCGGGCCCGGTTGAGACGGGACCGTACGGTGCCGACCGGGATGTCCAGGGCCCGCGCCACCTCCTCGTACGACAGGTCGCTCCAGGCGATCAGCAGCAGGACGTCGCGGTCGCGGGCCGCGATCCCGGCCAGGGCGCGGGCGAGCGCGGGCCGGGACGCCTGGGCGGTGACCCCGGCGGCCACCCGGTCGGCGGGCGACTCCACGACGTCCTCGGGGGCGGTGCGCAGCAGCGACCGGTAGCGGGCGGCCTCGGCGCGGCGGTGCCGGGAGACCAGCCTGGTGACGATGCCGAACAGCCAGGGGCGGGCGTCGTCATAGGTCAGGTCGTAGCTCCTCCGGCGGGCGAAGGCGACCAGGAACGTCTCGCCGACGAGGTCCTCGGCGCTCTCCGGGCCGAGCCGGCGGGAGACGTACCGGTAGAGCATCGCCGCGTAACGGTCGAACAGCGCGGAGAACGCCTCCGGCCGCGTCAGGGACTCCCTGACGAGGTCGGAGTCGAGGCTCCGGGCGGTGGGCGGAGCGGTCATCGCGGGCACCATGGCATCGAGGCCGGCCTTCCGTGGGACGGGTGGTCGGTGATGTATCGCCACACGGCCGCCCCCGGGTTCACGCCCGCCGCCGCGCCGCTCCCGGCCGCACGGCTCTCCCCATGCGTACGGCCCCCCACGCGTACGGCCCCCCACCCGCACGGTCCCCGGCGTACGGCGGCGGCCGGGCGGCGCCCTGCGTCAGGAGGGGTCGGTGGAGGCCGCCACGGCGCGGCGGCGGGCACCGCGACGGGAACGCCGTGCCAGCCGCCCGGTCAGCAGCGCGCCCAGCGCGGCGACCGTGGTGACGGAGGCCAGCGCGATCATCGCCCGGTCCGTGGTGAACGTGCCGCTCATGAAGAACGCCTCGCTCACGATCACCCCGAGGGCCACGCTGAGGGCCAGGGCGAGCGCCGTGCTCTCCGTGGCGTCCCCGGCGTGGTCACGGCGTCCGAACAGCGGGCGCGCCAGGGCCAGCACGGCGGTCCCCGGGCAGGTGAGCATGAAGACGATCGTCACCGTGACCCGCAGGAAGCCGACGTCGGCCACGTGCGTCACCAGCAGGGCCAGCCATCCGGTGAGGGCGAGCAGCGGCATCGGCCAGCTCGGCCGGTTCGAGGGGGTCACTTGCTCTTCTCCGGGATCAGCTCGTAGACGACGCCCCCGGGGGTGCGCAGGAGCAGCTTGAAACGGCTCGACGCGGCGGCGCCCTTGTCGAGCCGGTCCACCGTCCCCTTGGGGAAGGTGCCCGCGGTCTCGGTGGCGGCCTTCTGTGCCCGGTTGATGATCAGATAAGCCTTCCCGTCCGGCGGAAGCCAGGACATCAGCCTGGTCAGCGACGGTACCGGATTCTTGATCATCTCCGGCAGGGTGGGGACGTTGTCGGGCAGGTCCTTCACGGCGGTGCGCGACGGCGGCAGCTCGTCCAGCCAGGTGCGGTCGTAGCGCTCGTAGTAGTCATAGGCACCCGGGAGGACGAACGTGGGCGCGATGATCTGCGAGCCGGGCGGTGCGACCTTGTAGACCGCCTGGACGAGCGCGACCTCCTCGGGGGTGAAGTAGTTCGTCTGCTCCTTGCCGTAGTTGCCGAAGAAGAATCCGGTGACCATCAGCAGGAAGACGAGCGGCAGCGCCGTCAGGCGGACCCACTCCCGGCGGGCCGGCAGGAAGAGGGCCGCGGCCAGGAACGCGGTCAGCGGCAGCGTGAACAGGTAGACCCGGAAGACGATCTCGCCGCCGTAGCTTCCGCCGGCGAGGAACAGCAGCGGGCTCACCCCGATCGCGACCAGCGGCAGCCACGCCCGCCTGAGCAGGTGGCGGCGCTTGTAGGCCCCGGCGAACGCCAGCAGCCACAGCCCGGCGGACAGCGCGCGGTCGGCGTAGGCGACGACCACCTGGCCCGGGGAGGCGTCACCGAGGGCGATGAGGCCGTCGTCGAGGTTGCCGCCGGCGTCGCCCAGCGACTCGAGGATCTCCCCGAAACGGTCCTCCAGGAGCTGCCGGGCGGCCAGCAGGTCCCAGCCCACCACGACGATCGCGGTGACCGCCAGGATGCCGAAGTTGCGGTGGCGGCGCAGCAGGACCAGGGAGAAGAGCGCGGCCGTCAGCACCAGCGGGGTGAGCTGGTGGGAGGAGGCGATGCCCAGGACGACGATGACCAGCAGGCAGGACCAGATCAGGCGGGTCCGGGTGCCGGAGACGGGCGGAGGCTCGGCGGCCAGCGCCTCGGGATCCTCACCGGCCCGGATCGGACCGCGCCGGAAGCGCCTGACCACGACGGAGAGCACGATCAGGTAGAGGACGAGGGTGGTGGCCTGGGGGGAGAAGTAGTCCTGCCCGACCCAGGAGCAGGAGAAGTAGATCCATACCGCGCCCCACACCAGCTGCCGGTTGCGGGTGACCGTACGCCAGAGCAGCAGCAGCGGCAGGAGCAGCGCGGCATTGAAGACGGCCGGTCCCCACACGGCGATGCCCAGGGCGTTCTCCAGCCCCGCGGCCCTCGTCATGAGGGCGAAGAAGGAGAAGAATCCCGGCCACTGGTGGTAGGCCGACAGCGGCGTGACACTGTGGTCGGTCGCGCCGTACCTGATCAGGTAGTCGATGACCGAGACGTGCTTCCACGCCCAGGAGTAGCGCAACGACGGGTAGAGCAGGGCGGGGGTCGCGTGGAGCACGGCGATCAGCACGAGCACGTAGCCCGCGTGCCATAACTCCAGGGCCTCCCGGTCGCCCAGCAGGCAGACGAACCCGATCACCATGACCGCGATCGCCAGCCAGAACGTGACCGGCATGACCGTGATCAGCCCGAGGTCGGTCATCCCGTCGAGGTGGACGCCGCGGAGCGACAGCCCCCACAGGATGCTGGCCAGCGGCAGCGACGTGCGGGAGACGAACCAGGTCAGGGTGCTCACCTGCCGGGCGGTCCCCTCGGTGCGCGTGGTCCGCAGCCGCCGGGCGACGTAGCCGGCGTTGACCGCCGCCAGGCCGAGGAGCATGACCAGCAGGGCCTTCCAGCCCTTGACGTCCACCGGGCCGGTGAAGGTGACGGCCCGGAAGATCGCCTTGGGCAGCCCGGCCCGGACGGGCGCCAGGTGGGCCAGTGCCCCCTCCCGCCCGCTGGCCCGCCGCGGCACGCCCGCCTGCGACCGGCCCTCGGCGAAGCACCGGGCCAGGAAGTAGGACAGGCGGGCCCGGCGCGGCGGGACGTTCAGCCGCACGGCGGCCGAGGGCTCGTGGATCAGCTTCGCCTCGGGCGCGAGCTCCCGCAGGCGGGAGCGGAGCTCGGTCGCGGTCCCCCCGGTGGGCTCGGCGGCGGCGTCGCCCGCGCGGCGGTCCAGCGTCTCGGGGAAGCCGCCCGCCTCGGACAGCGTCCGGCGCCGGAACGACAGGGCGCCGCCGTACAGGTCGTCGATCTCCTCGGTCTCCTCGGGCGCGCCGGTGCACGGCACCCCCAGGACCCAGGACAGCTCGGTGGGGAACCAGTCGGGACGGCCGGCGCTCCAGCGCGGCGTCACCCGGCCGCGCACCGCGACCACGTCGTCGTCGGCGTAGGCGGCCAGCAGGGACGCCGACCATCCGGGCTCGGGCAGTGAGCCTTCGTCCAGGAAAGCGATCACGTCACCGCGGGCGTTCGCCAGCCCGAGGTTGCGCGCCGCGGCCGCGCCGCCCGCCTCACGCCCCGGCAGCACCGTGACGCCGGCGAGCTCGGCCTCGGCCCAGGAGGCCAGCTCCGGACACTGGTCGACGACCAGGATGATCTCCTCGGGCGCCGGGTCCTGGGCGCGCAGCGCCGCGACCGTGGCGGTCAGCCGGGCCCGGGAGTCCATGGAGTCGGCGGCGAGGACCACCGACAGGGACGGTTCCGCGGTCCGCACCGCCGTCCTCCCGGCCGTCAGCACCGAACCGGCGGACACCGCGCCGGACGATCCGCCGGACGGTACGGATGACGGTACGGAGGACCCGCGGGCCCGCGCGCTCAGGAGGTCGGCCGGGACGCGCCAGCTCACGGTGGCGTCGTCGTCCTCCACGGGGGGAGCGAGGACGACGAGCTCCTCGGCTCCCTCTTCCTCCCCGGGTGTGCCGCCTTCGTCGCTCCCGCCTTCGGGTGAGGCGTCGCCGGACGGGGTCCGGGACGAGGCCGGGGGTGAGTCGTCATCCGCCTCCTCGTCCGCGTCGCTTTCGCCGTCCCGGCCGGTCCCGTCACCGGGTGAGGCGCCTTCGTCCTCGCCGCCTGGTGAGGCGTCCGTGTCCGTGTCCTCCTCCGCGATGAGGATCTCGATCTCGTCCTCGTCGCGGTCGCGGGCTCTGCCACGGTCTTCGCTGTCGCTGTCGCTGTCGCTGTCGCTGTAGCCGTCGCCGTCGCGGGCGCGGAGCGCCGCGAGCGAGGCGCCGGTCACGACGACGGTCGCGCCCTCCGCACCGGGTCCGCCCCGGCCGGGGACCGCGTCCTCCTCGGCGGACCCGTCCCTGTCGGCGGGCCCGCCGGGGGCCTCCTCGTCGGCGGGTCCGTCACCACCGGGGACCTCGTCCCCTGTTTCGTCCTCAGTCCGGTCCTGGCTCTCGGTCCGGTCCTGGTCCTCGGTCCGGTCCTCGGTCCGCAGGACGGGCCACACGGGCCAGAAGGGCTCGTCCTCCTCGCCGTCCGAGGCCGCTCCGTGGCCGGCGATGCCGCCCGAGGGCTCCTCGTCGCCGGTGGCGCCGTCCGGGGGGTGCCCGGACGCGGCGATGCCGTCCGAGGGTTCCCCGGACGCGACGGTGCGATCCGAGG
Organism: Streptosporangium sp. NPDC048047; assembly: GCF_040653115.1. Lineage (NCBI taxonomy): Bacteria > Bacillati > Actinomycetota > Actinomycetes > Streptosporangiales > Streptosporangiaceae > Streptosporangium > Streptosporangium sp. NPDC048047. Next base: position 92,880 of record NZ_JBEZNH010000004.1, read on the forward strand.
CCGCTCCGGACACGGTCCCGCCGTCCGAGGGTTCAGCCTCGTCCGAAGGCTCCCCGCGGTCCGGTGACTCCCCGCCGTCCGTGGACTGATCCTCGTGCGAGGACTCCACACGGTCCGGCGACTTCCCGCCGTCCGTGGGCCCAGCCTCGTCCGTGGGCTCCTCGTCGCCCCGGGAACGTTCCGGCGTCCCGGACGCCGCGGTCTCCCCGGGGCTTCCGGGAGACGCGGCCGGAGTGGACGGCGGTCGCGCGAACGCTCGGGTGGCCGGCTCCTCGTTGACTTCTTCGGCCTTCCTGCCCGCCACGCTCGCCCTCTCCCGGTCCCCGTCATGCCAATGCCAGACCCCGACTTTACTCCGCGCGGATTCTCCTCCGTGCCTGGCTGCCGGGACTCCCGCCTGGCGTGTTCCATCGGGATCCACCAGATTCCCGGCATGCCGCCGTACGGGGCCGGGTCCCTTCCCGGCGCGGTGCCGTCATCGCCCGCGCCCGGTCGCCGAAGCGCCGCCGTGCGGATGACCCCCGGACGGCGGCGCGTCGTCGCTCAGCCCGTGGCCTGCGCCTTGCCGCCCTGCGCCGCGCCCGGCTGCTTGAAGTAGGGGTCCCGGCCGGCCTCGGCGAACGCCTCCATGACGCCGGAACCGGTCAGTCTGAAGTCACAGGACTCGCCGTCGACGTTGTTCCACTGGATGAACGCCTTGAGGTTGGGCATCGTCTTCGCCACGTCCGGGATGTCGCGGTACCAGTCGGCACGCGCGGAGGAGTCGCTCTTGTCGCTCTCGGTGCCGTACTCGGCCAGCATCATCGGCTTGCCCGCGAAGCCGTTCTCCTGGAACCAGTCGTAGGTGGGCCGCACCGTCTTCTCGAAGTCCTGCCAGGGGGCCTTGCGGCAGGAGGCGAAGTTGTAGGGGTCGTAGCTGATCCAGTCGACGTAGTCGTCGCCCGGGTAGTACGACTTCCACCGGTCGCGGAACGGGTAGTAGCCGGTGACGCCCCAGACCCAGACGGCGTTGTCCGCGCCCTCCTGGCGGAAGCCGTCGACGATGTGCTTGTAGGCCGCGATGTAGTCCTTCGGGTCCTGGCCGGTCTCGTCGCGGTCCTTCTCGCCGTCGAAGCCGACCAGCACGGGCTTGCCGTACTCCCTGACCCGGGCGGCCTGGTCGATGATGGCCTGGTCGTAGTATCCGGCCGCGATCTCCTTCCAGGGGATGTCGAGGTTGTCGCTCCAGATCGACGACTCCCAGCCGAGGAGGGTGAGACGGTCGGAGCTCAGCGCGACCTCGCCGTCCCGGAAGAACCGCCCGGACGGGCTGTCGGACATGTCGTGGTAGCTAATAGTGATGTCCAGCTTGCGGCCGATCTGCTTCTCGACGGCCCCCACGCCGGAGACGAGCTGGGCGTCGCTGGTCACCGGCACGTGCATGCCCCACCAGGCCCCGCAGGGCGGCACGAGCTTGTCGGTGGGAGCGCAGGAGGTGGGCGAGGTGCTCTCCCCCGGGATCGTCGGGGGAGGGGGAGCGGCCGCCTCGCCATCGCCGCCGCCTCTGGAGACGAGCGCGTAGATGCCCGCCGCGGCCACGAGAACGCCGGCCAGGGCGACGAGCAGCCACCGTGAGACCGGGGATTTCCCCGCGGGTCTGGCGTGCCTTCTGTTTCCAGGCTGGCTCATGAGTCCGTCCGAGTGGGTGAGGCCGGGAGAACGGTGACGATCAACATAGAGCGCGTCTTCTCAGGTCGTTCGAATTTTAATTGATTTTTATATGAGATCATGCCCGTCCGCTGTTATGGCGAGCATAAGGAGACGCGCTTAACCGCAGGTGGTCGCCGCTCCGGCCGTTTCTTACGGTTTCCTGTGAATCTGTGGACTCACGGATTCCATCGGTTTCCGCCGGGCGCCGCTTTCTCTGATCCCCCGTGGATGCCGGGCCCGCCGTGGCGGGGCCTGGGTCCGTCAGATGCCGCGGCCCATCCGCTGCAGCCGGCTCACGATCGCGTCGGCGGGCACCCCGGCGGTCACGGCCAGCGCGAGGTAGGCGCGCGGCTCCCAGGGGCGCTTGCGCACGGTGCGGCCGATCCAGCGCAGCGCCTGCGAGGAGTGGCCCATGGACGCCTCGGCGAAGGCGATCTTCCCGCTGAGCTGAGCGTAGCCGCCCGCCCCGGCGAACTCCGGGTACCGGTCCAGTATCCAGCGCAGCGCCTCGGAGACGGTCGCGCTGATGTCGACGAAGGAGAAGTAGGAGGAGTTGTGCATCCGCAGCCGCACCCCGATCTCGGGGAGGTTGGCGATCGGCCCCAGCTTGGCGGCCCGGAGCAGCAGCTCGTAGTCCTCGCCGTAACCGCCGGGCAGCTCCTCGCTGACCAGCCCGAAGCCCTCCACCAGCGCCTCGCGCCGCATCAGGTAGGTCGAGGGGTGCATCGCGGGGAGCTGCTTGTTCAGCAGGTCGCGCAGGGTCACCGAGGTCATGGGGATCGACCTGGGATAGGAGGAGGTGTCGTTGAACATCTCCACCCCGCAGGTCACGAAGTGCCCGTCGCCGAGCGCGGCCACCTGGGCGCGGAGTTTGTGCGGCAGCCACAGGTCGGTGTCGTCGCAGAAGGCGACCAGCTCGCTGTCGGCCATGAGGCTGCCGGTGTTGCGGGCCCCCGCGATCCCCGGCTGCCGCTTGTTCGGGGTGACCAGCACGCGGCGTCCCGGGGCGTCGGACGCGAACGACTCGTCCGTGTCGCTCTGGTCGAAGACGGCGACGCACGTCACGTCGCCCGGGTAGTCCTGGCCGAGGATCGAGTCGATCGTCTCACGGAGCAAGTCGGGGCGGTTGCGGGTGGGAATGACTGCGGTGACCGCCGGCCAGTCGTTCACGATGGGTCCTTTCAATGGAGCTTGAGCTGTGGGGAGACGCAGGTCGAGCGCCGTGGCGGCAGTCTAGGTGGTTCAGGCCGCCGTTCTCAGAGGCTCGTCCGTCGAGGAGACGGCCGGCTCGGGTCCGCGCCGTGTCCTGCGCGCCGGCGTCAGCGCCAGCGCGGCGGCGCACAGGCCGAGCAGGACGGCCAGGGCCACCTGCGGGGACCCCGTCGAGACGAGCCGGAAGACGATCGTCACCAGCATCACCGCGGGCCAGCGCAGCCGCTCACCGGCACGGAGCGTCCGTACGGCCAGCGCCGCCGGAGCCAGCGCGGCCACCGCGAAGGCGGCCGGCGCCCACGCCAGCAGCCAGGTCGGGTCGGTCAGGCCCATGGCACGCGCCAGGAAGGCCGGCAACGCCAGCAGCAGGTCGCCGCCCGGGGCCTCGCCGGTGGTCATGATCCGCAGCACCCGGCCGGCGAGCTCCGCGGCCGGACCGGCCTGCGCCGCGGTGGCGTTCAGGCACACCGCGACGGCGACGAGCTGTGTCCACAGTACCGGGCGGCGGCGGTTCATCAGCAGCTCGGCGGCGAAGGCCACGATCAGCAGCCCGGCGCCGGCGACGGCCGCGGCGGTGGACGGGAACGACGGGGCGCCGCCGGAGACGGCGGCGAGCGCGACCACCGCCAGCCCCTCGGCGGTGATCAGCGGCGGCAGCCAGGCCCTGGCCCGCACCGCCAGGGGCACGCGGGGCCGTACGGGTGCGGCCTCCCGCCCGGCGGCCCGGTCCGGGCCGTGCGCCGCCGACGACGCCACGGTCGCCACGGTGGGCTGGGCGTCCACGATCATCATGACCAGGGTCGGGGTCTCGTCCGGCGAGAGATCGGCCTCCGCGGCCGGGGCCTGCGGCGCCGCGCGCAGCACGGAGACCAGGCCGGGCGTGATGACGGCCACCACGACCAGCTGGGCGGTCAGCGCGCCGATGCCCACGCCGGTGATGCCGTAGAGCCGGAAGAAGACGAACGACAGGCTCACGACCAGCACGCACAGGAGCGCCTGGAGCATCAGGAGCGTCCGTACCCGGCTGCGCGCGCGGAGCACGCCGAGGTAGATCTCGATCACCGCGTGCGGCAGGCACGCGAGGGCCAGCAGCCGCAGCACCGCCGCCCCGTGATCGGCGTAGGCGGGGCCCCAGCCCAGGCGCAGCACGAGCGGCGCGCTCAGCGCGGCCACGGTGACCACCGGGACCAGCAGCATCAGGGTCCGCCGCAGCGCGAGGCGGCACTTGCCGGCCAGCAGCGAGGGGTCGCCGGAGCCCTCGATGGTCAGCGAGATGGCCATGTTGAGGGCGAGCATGTCGAAGACGCCGACGAGCGTGACGGCCGCGCCGTAGTACCCGGCGACCTTCGCGTCGACGCCGCCCGACACGATCGCCGGCACGAGGTAGACGCTGATGAGGATGAGCAGCGTGCCGGGGAAGTCCCCGGCGAGGAAGCGGCCGATGCGGCGCGAGCGGGGCGGGGCGCGGTGGGCGCCCCTGGCGGCGGCCATCGGCGACAGCCTGCCGAAGATCGCGATGCTGATCGGCACGACGGTGATCGCCACCGGGATCGTCCATGCGAGGAAGATCCCGGTGCCGGGGAAGACCGGGGCCAGCACCGCCACCAGGACGATCTTGGCGATTCCGACGCCCACCCCGATCAGCGGCACCCAGGTGGCCTTGCCCAGGGCGGTGAGCACCACGTCCTGGAGGGTGAAGACCGACCACAGGACGACCGATAACAGGAACCACCCGGCCGTGCCGATCCCGTGCAGGCTCCCGTAGTTGGGCCCCCAGAGGTCGAGCGTGGCCAGGAAGAAGCCGGTGGCCAGGGCCGCCGCGCCGCCGCCCACGAGGTACGCGGCGCCGACGAGCCGCCCGGTCGCCCGCCCGCCCTCGGGCAGGAAGCGGGTCAGCGCGCCGACGAACCCGAACGCGGTCATCGCCGCGAGCAGGCGCATCGCGGCGATGAGCGCGAAGGAACGGCCGTAGTCGCCCTCGGAGTAGAACCGGGCGGCCACCGTCCAGTAGGCGAGCCCCAGGGCGCCCGCGGCGCCCGCGTTGACGATCAGCGAGTAGGCGTTGCGCAGCAGGGGGTCGTTGAGGTCCTTGGGAAGACGGCTCCACAGGTTCTTCAGCGGCCCGTCCCGCGTCACCCGGGTCTCCGCCGTTCCACTGGAGAGACTCGTGTCACTCACCTGCCGTTACCCGCCCCCGCGCGTACAGCGTCGAGACCTGGCGCCACCCGTAGCGTGTGCGGCGCACCAGCGCGTAACCCTTGGTGAGGGCCCGCTCCCGCAGGTAGAGCAGGGGCAGCGCCTCTCCCTCGACGGCCTTGGTGAACTTCGCCATGGACGTCCGCTCGGTGATCGTCAGGCGGGGGATCGTCAGCATCTCGTCGCCTTCCTCGAAGGCGTCGTTCGCCACCGCACAGGCGGTCCAGTACCCGGCCCGGCGCACCTCCCTGCGCACCCGCGCGCTGGAGTAGCCGTAGGGGTAGGCCATCGTGGCCACCGGGCGGTCGATCTGGTCCTCCAGCAGGGCCCGGTTGGTGCGCAGCTCGTTGCGGAGCTCGGCGTCGGGGAGCTGGTCGAGCTGCGGGTGGCTGTGGCTGTGCCCGCCGATCTCGATGCCGCAGGAGACGGCCTCGCGGACCTGGCTCCACGCGAGCATCGGCGCCAGCCTGCGCCCGGCCGCGCGGGGGCCGGCGTCTTGGACCCAGCCGCTGGTCACGAAGACCGTGGCGGGGTAGCCGAACCGGTCGAGGATCGGCAGCGCGTCGCTGTGGAAGTCGGCGTAGCCGTCGTCGAAGGTGATCGCCACCGGTTTGGCCGGCAGCTTCCCGGTCCGGTGCACGCCCGCGACCAGGTCCGACAGCGTCATCGGGGTGAAGCCCCGGTCGTGCAGCAGGCCGAGCTGCTCGGCGAAGCGCCCCGGCGAGACGGCCAGCGGCCGGGTCGCGTCGTTCGGGGTGTCGCTCACCGCGTGGTACATCAGTATCGGAACGCCGGTCATGACCGCCCCAGCCTCAGCCGGGCGGTGCCCACCGCGTACCCCCAGGCGGTCCAGGCCAGGCCGACCACGATCGCCGCGGCCCGGCCGAGGCCGGCGAGGTCGCCCCGCAGCGCCGAGCCGACGCCGCGCAGCACCCCCAGGGGCAGCGTCCTCGTGGCGTAGCTCCGCTCGCTCGACAGGCCGTCCTGGGCGCCGACGCTGGAGGCGACCAGGGCCTTGGACAGGCCCTCGGCGTAGCAGCGCGACCGGAAGTAGGCGAAGCCCATCCGGGGCGCGGGGACCTTGTGGCCGATCACCGCTCCCGGCTCGAACAGCATCACCGAGCCGGGGCGCCGCTGGGACAGGCGGATGCAGAACTCGGTCTCCTCGCAGCCCAGCGGGCGGCTCTTACGCCCCTGCACGCTGCGGCCGATCCCGGTGTGGAAGCCGCCGACCTCGCCGACGACCTCGCGGCGGAAGGCGGCGTTGCCGCCCATGACGTTGCGGATCGGAGCCCGGACCGTGGGCATGCCCCGGTAGGTGCAGCCCACGGTCCAGTCGAACTCCTCGGGGAACCAGCGAGGGCGGCGCCCCGTGGCCCACAACGGCCTGGTCAGCCCGCCCACCCCCACGACGGACGGGGTCTGGAAGCCCTCCTCCAAAGCCTCCAGCCAGCCAGGCTCGGCCACCGCGTCGTCGTCCAGATAGGCCACGACATCGCCGGTGGCGATCTCCGCGCCGGTGTTCTTGCCACCGGACAGGCCCTTCTGGTGCGTGTTCTCCACCACGACCACGTCCGGATGCTCCTGCTTGAGTCTCAGGTGCAGGTCCGGGTTGTGGTCGACCACGAGGATGACCTCGTACGGCGTGCGTCGCTGGTCCAGCACGGACCGGACGGCCGCCCGGATGTCCTCCCAGCGGTCCTCGGTGTAGACACAGATGACGACACTGATCTTCATGGCTATGCCGCGCCCTGATCCGCCGCGGGGGTGGCAGTGGGCTCCGGCAGCGCCGCGGCGGGACGCCGGCGGCGCTCGCGCAGGATGGTGCGCAGCACGCGCAGGCCGTCGCGGACGACGTGCAGGTTGCTCTCGCCGTGGATCCGGCACCGCTCGTGGCTGGGCACCTCCTGGATGCGCAGCCCGGCCTTGGCGGCGCGGATGTTCATCAGCGTCTCGACTTCGAAACCCTCGCAGTCGAGGTCGAGGGCCGGCAGGTGCCGGGCCCAGAAGGCGTTGTAGCCGTAGCAGAGGTCGGTGTAGCGGGTGCCGTAGAACCAGTTCACCAGCGTGGTCAGGACCGTGTTGCCGGCCCGGCGGCTGAAGGTCAGGTCGTCGCTGCCGCCGCCCGCGGCGTAGCGCGACCCCTTGACGAAGTCGGCTCCGGTGACCAGGGCGCCCACGAACTGGATGATCTCGTGGCCGTCGGTGGAGCCGTCGGCGTCGATCATCACGATGATGTCGCCCGTGCACGCGGCGAAGCCCGCCGAGAGCGCGTCGCCCTTGCCCTTGCCGCGCTGGGTGACGACCTTCACGTTGGGACGCAGCCGCCGGGCCACGGCCACGGTGTCGTCCACCGAGTTGCCGTCCACGAGGACGATCTCGTCGATCCACTGCGGCAGCGTGGCGAAGACGTGCGGGAGGTTCTCCGCCTCGTTCATCGCGGGCACGACGACGCTGACGGTCGGGGAGACGGCCATGTGCGGGGTGATGGGAGTGAAGCGCTCGATGGGCGGCACCGAGCGCAGCACGCCGAGCTGCTTGGTGTTCTGTCTGACGGTGTCAGGATTCATGATGACGGATGTTCCTTTGGTCCTTCCGCCCGCTCGCCCTCACTCGGGAAATGAGAACGGCGTGACTTCGGTAGAGGGAGCTTGCGTTGGGGACGATCGGGGACGTCGGGGACAGGGACAGGGACTGGAGGGGAAGAGGGGGCCGGGGGTCGTCGAGGGGGGCTGAAGGGGCTGAGGGTGTCAGCGCGCCCGCGACGACTCCTGAGCGGCGGGCCGTTCCGGGACGGCGGACCGTTCCGGGACGGCGGCTCGCGGTTCCCCCGCGGCGGGCCGCGGCGCGAGGCCGTTCTCCCGCGGGGTGGTGCGCGACTGGAGGCTCGACCGTGCCCGGCCGTAGCCCTTGAGCACACGGTCGGCCGCGCGGAACAGCGTGGGGTTCTCCACCACGACGGCGCGAAGCCGGTTGACGGGCACCCGGCGCAGCCACTGGGCGGCCGCGACGGGGGACGGCCGCGAGACGCGCGCCTCGGCGACCATGACGGAACCGGTCTTGAGCCAGTCCTTGTACTCGCGCCCGCCCTTGCCCATGTCCACCTGCGCGAGACCCGCCGCGGCGGCGTGCTCGGCCATGTGCAGGTGGTGCATGATCCCGGGCGAGTACCGCGCGTACTCGGGGTCGTAGGCGGGGAACCACCCGACGAGGGTGGTCTCCGTACGGAGGCCGAAGTGCCCGGCGACGGGCGTGTCACCGGCGTAGAGCATGGTCAGGACGCCCGCGAAGTCGGCGGACGGCCCGGCGTGCAGCTCCTCGACGAGCCGGACGATCCACGGCTGGGAGAAACGGTCCACGCGGCCGGTCCGCCGGTACTGGTCGGACTTCCATCCGAGCAGCGTGCGCAGCGTCGCGGGGTCGGCGGAGTCGTACTCGAAGCGGATCTCACCCTGCTCGCGGCCGAGCTTGCGCTCCTTGTAGCGGACCGTCTTGTAGTTCTTGGAGGACTGGGCGCGCACCTGCTCGACGTAGGCGTCGAAGCCGCCGCGGAGGTCCATGAGCGGCGCCGGCCGCACGTCCGTCTCGTGCGGGGCGAACGTCGGCTGGCCCGGGACCAGGTACTCGAACTCGAGGGCGGAGATCCCGCAGCCGCGCAGCAGTTCGCGGGAGTCGAGCCGCAGGTCCGGTACGGAGATCAGCCCGTGGCAGGTGGTCAGGAAGCCGCCCAGCGGCCTGCCGACGCCCAGGCCGTGCCGCTCGTAGGGGAAGAACCCGGCGATGACGCCGTCGTCCTCGATCACGGCGACCCGCACGTAGTCGCGCAGCCGTCCCATGGCCCGGGTGAACTCCACCGACAGGAAGGGGCTGTCGAGGCTGGGGGAGGCCTTCTGGAGCTCGCGCCACCGTGACGCCTCGGACTCCCCGAGATCCCTCGGACTCACGACGGTGATCTTCACTTCGACCCGGCCCCCTGTTCGGTCCGCAAGCGTGCGTTCTTCGGCTGCAGCAGGCGTAGTACGTAGATGAAGCCGCTGAGCACCGCGATCGTCGCCACTCCGGCGCGAGGCGACCATGCGTCAAGGATCAGCATCGAGGTGGCAAGGGAAACGTTCATGACCAGACTTGCCGCTACCCCTGTCGATATTGCCGTAAGAGAGTCACGATCCCGCAACAGTCCTACCACGGCGACCCCGGGGGTAAGCAAAACGAACAGACCCGTCAAAGCCGGCCGCAGCGGGGTGTCGATCCCCGCCAGCGCGATCACGGCGCCCGCGGCGCAGGTCGCTGCCAGGATCCACCTGAGCACCACGCGGTGACCCGGCATCCCCTGACTCCCCGATCCGATCTCGTTTCAGCACCCGTCTTCACACGGTTGATCGCAGTCTCATGTGACCAACCACTCCACTGCACGTCAATGCCGACGCCTGGCAGAGGTGCCCGGTTTACAGGATCGTAAAAAGAAGTACCTAATCCGGTCGGCCGGAGGTCAGTGATTCAGGTCGCCTCCGAAGCGCTGGGGACCTCCGCGGAGGCGGCGGCGGAAGGGTCGGATGATGGGACGGGCAGCGGGTCACCCGGCGGGTCTTCCTCCTCCTGACCAGGCGCTTCCCAAGAAAGGGCACAGCCGAGGACGCGGCCGGCGGCTCTGATCGCGACCCGCCCGGAGCCGCTCTCGCTCGGGTCGGCGGCAGTGACCCATATCACCGCTCTCCCGCCGGCCGCCAGCCGTCCCGAGGCGGGGCTGACGTCCAGCCCGCCCGAGGCGGACGCCGACCACGACAGCGCGCCGCCGCTCGCCGTCAGGCTGACCTGCCCCGCGCCCCTGCCGAGGTCCGCGGGACACGAGACGGCCGGCCGCCCGGCCGCCGGGGTCGCGGTGGCCCGGCGGGAGGGGCCGCGCCGGGGAGCGGGCCGCGGCGGAGCGGGCCGGGCAGGGCCCGCGGCGCGCGAGGGGGTGGGGACGGCCGGGGCGGACGTCCTGGATCCGGACCCGTCCTCCTCGTCCCCGGTCGGCTCCGGGTCCTCCGGCGCGGTCTCCCCGGCGTCCGCCGGGTCGCCGGGCACGGGCTCGGAGGGGTCCGCCTCGGGCCCGGGGCCCAGGGAGATCACGGCGGGCTCCCCGGCGGGCGCGGCGCCCCGTGCCGGACCCCCGGCGAAACCGCCTCCGGTGACGGCCACCATCACCCCGGTCGCCGCCAGCACGCAGGCCGCCGCCACGACCGCCGGCTTCGCCCCCCGCGGGGCACGCCGGGCACTCCCGCCCGTCCGGCCCGCACTCCCGCCCGTCCGGCCCGCGCCTCCACCGGCTCGGCCCGCGCCTCCGCCGGCCGGGCCCGCGCTCCCGCCCGTCCGGCTCGTGTCTCCGCCCGTCCGGCCCGCGGCCTCGCGCCCCCGGTCCGTCCTCGCGCGCCGCGCCCCCGCCGTACGGCGCCGCCCCCCGCGCCCCCCGGTGCCCACCGGGAACCCGGACCGGTCGAAGCGGCCGACCGGCCCGGCGACGGCGGCACGGGCGTCACGCAGCTCCGGATCCACACAGGTCGCGATGACCCGGCGGCGCAGGGACAGCGGCGCGAAGGCCGCCGGCACCAGGTCGAGCAGCCGCTCGGCCGGCACGTGCCGGCCGCGCCGCTCCACGCAGACCTCGCAGCGGGCGATGTGGCTCGACAGACGCCTGCGCAGCATGGCCGGCAGCGGGCCCTCCAGCGAGTCCACCATGGCCGACAGGTCCGGGCAGTGCGCCCGGCCGACCTTGGCCAGCACCACCGCGGCGGCGGTGTTCTCCAGGTGGTCGCGGGCGCGGGCGAGCCGGGCCGCGACCTGCCGGGAGCTCAGGCCCAGCACGGCGCCGGCCTCCGCGGCGTCGAGGCCGTGCCGGACCGACAGCAGCAGGACCTCACGCTCCTGCCCGTCCAGCTCGGCCAGGGTCTCGTGCACCAGGAGGGCCAGTTCCCGCTCACCGGGGTCGTCGGGGAGGTCTTCGGGGTCCATGACATCCAGGACCGCTGTGCGGGCCGGCTCCCGCGGGTTCCGGGACCGCCCGGCGGACTCCACCCGGGTCAGCGCGTACAGCCACGGGCGCAGCCGTCCCGGGTCGCGCAGCAGGTCCACCCGCTCCCGGGCGGTGACCAGGGCGTCGTGCACGGCGTCGGCCGCGTCGCCGGCCGCGCCGTCACGGTCGCCCAGCAGCGAGCGGGCGTAGTCGTGGAGACGGTCGGCATAGGAGTCGTAGAGGGTCGCCGGCGCCGCCGCACCGGCACGCCGGAGCTCCTCCACCAATCGTCGATCATCGGTTCGGCCTGTGGCCGGCCATCCGGGCACGTGCGTTCCTCCCCGCGGGACGGGCTCGTTCACGGGCCATGCCCGAGACCCCACACGCGTAGGAGACGCCACCCCTGGGCGGCAGGTTGTCCTGAAAGCCCCATGCCATGCGCATACGGTATGAACTGGGGAAACTGTGATTCATGGGGCTGTTGTGAACAGCCTCGTGACGCTCGCCGCGGGGCCGTTCACGACCGGAGACGACCCGCGGGGCCCTTCACGGCCGGAAACGGACGCCGGGACGGGCGCCGCCGGAGGGGACGCGCCGGGCCGCCCCCGCGGGGAACCGCGGGGACTCAGCAGTCCGGCAGGCAGGTGCGGCGCCGCATTCCCTCCAGGAAGAACGTGCGGACCTGGAGGATGTCCTTGGCGATGAACGCCTCGCCGCCGGTGGCCTCGGCCAGCGCGTCCATCCGGACCTTGCCCTTGGCGGCGTCCGGCCCGAAGGCGATGAGCAGGATGCTGACCGGCCTGTCCGGGTCGTAGGCGTCGCGCAGGTACTTCAGGATCTCCGAGTCGGACAGGCCGCCGCCGGGGTCGTCGTTGCCCGCGCCGTCGGTCAGGACCAGAACCGTGTTGATCTTGTCATCCCGGTACTCCTCGGTCATCTGCGCGTAAGCGGCCCGGAGCGTGTCGTTCAGCCCGGTGTCGCCGGTGGGCAGGGCCCGGATCGCCGCGAACTTCCGGGCCAGCAGGTCCTTGCGGAGCACGCCGTCGACGCGCTCGGCCAGCGGGCCGACCGGGACCGTCTTCCGGAAGTCCACCCCGGGACCGTCGAGGTCGGTGGAGAACTCCCAGACGCCGATCTCGCTCTTGGGCGGGAACAGCCGCATGCCCTCGATGGCGATCTTGGAGATCACCTCCATCCGGTCGCGCCCGGTTCCGGGGACCGGCAGGGCCATCGTGCCGGAGACGTCCACCAGCGCCAGCAGCCGCGTGCCGAGGTTCAGCCGCGACCACGACCGCGTCATCCGCGTGATCTCCGCGGGGCCGGGCGTCTTCAGCCGCCGGGGCGCCTCGGCCCGGAAGCCGCCGCCGGGGGAGAGCGCCGCGCCGGCCGTACCGTCCGGGGTGCGGAAGCCCTGGCGGCGCAGCTCCTCGCGGGCCGCCTCGGTGCCGAACTCGGCGGCGAAGGCCGCCGCCGCCCGCCGTACGGCCGGGTCGGCGCCGGTGACCACCAGCGGGTAGTCCAGGTCGAGGGTCCCCTCGGCCGGGTAGAGCGGCACGACCGGGACCTCGGGTTTCTCCGCGGCGCCGAACGCCCACACGCCCTGCTCGGAGGCGACGCCCACGGGGGCGCGGCTGCCCTTCACGCCGAGGCTCGACAGCAGCGCCTCCGGGTCGCGGACCGCGGAGCCGGACAGCGTCTTCAGCGCGCCGGCGAGCTGCTCCTGGCTCGTCCCGGCGGCAGCGGCCGCTCCGGAGGCGGCCAGCAGCGCGCCCAGCCCGGCCGCGTTGGCCACGGGGTCGAGCGCGAGCACCCGCACCTTGCGGCCCGGCCCCTCGACGTTGGCGACGTTCGCGGCGTCGACCACACCGCGCCAGCTCACCTCGCCGAGGTTCTTCCGCAGGTCGCCGACCACGGCCTCGGACGCCGCCAGGACGACGGGGGAGCGGGCGAGCGACGCGCCGGGGGCCGGGACGCCGGGATTCCTCTCCCGCAGGCCGGTCACCCACAGCGACGAGTCGGGGATCCACACGTCCATCGCGCCCGGCATGCCGGCGCCGTCCTCCAGCGCGGAGGCCACGGCCGCCGGGGCCTCCTTCGTCACCGCGACCCTGACGCAGCGGCCGCCGACGTCGTGCCGGGCCCTGGTGAAGCGTTCGGCGATCCGGGACACGGCCGGCGCGATGTCCGGTGAGGCGGTGACGCGCACCGCGACCTGCCCCCCGGTGCATCCCCGGTCCCGGTTGACGACCACGAAGGCGGCGACGCCCAGCAGCACGGCCAGCGCGACCGCGCCGGCCAGCGGGGCGAGCACCATTCCGGGCCGGGTACGGCGCTGCCTGGCCGGCGGCGAGGAGGGGGAGGGATGGCCGTCGTCGAGCTCATCCGTCCGGTGGCGTCCGCCCACGATGCCTTCTCAAGGGGTTCGAAGTCTGGAGCCGGCGCACGCTCCACGGAACGCGCCGTGGCGGGTCACCTTATAGGTAGATGTCCCGCAATGTGCACGGAACTGTACTGGGAATGACAGGTGCGGTGAAACACCAGTCGTGGTACGGAGAACGCCGCGTGTGCCGGGACGAGACCTTTGCGGTTCCCGCGGATCCTCAGTGATGGCAGCAGGCGTGCCCGCGCCAGGCCCGCCGGCCCTCGCGCACGGCGACCGCCGCCAGCAGCGTCGCCACGGCGGGATCGGCCCACCACCAGCCGGCCGTCTCGTTCAGCGCCAGCCCCGCGAGCACCCCGGCGGCCAGCACCGCGCACAGCAGGTTCTGGGTGCCCTCACCCGAGGTGGCGGCCGAGCCCAGCCGCGCGCCGAGCCGCCGCTTGGCCAGCCCGAGCAGCGGCATGCTCGCCAGGCTGACCGACGTCACCACCACGCCCAGGAGGCTGGGCTCGGCCCGGTTCCCCGCGTCCAGGTCGTGCGCCACATGGAGCACCAGATAGGGGGCGAGCACCCAGAAGCTGACCGCCACCGCCCTGCGCGCCTTGACCTCGGCGTCGGCCGAGCGGGTGCGCGACCCGGTGAACCGCCAGACGACGATGAGACTGGCCGCCGCCTCCACCAGAGACGACACCCCCCAGCCGATCAGCGCCAGCGAGTGGGCACCCAGCCCGGCGGCCAGCCCGAGCACACTCTCGACGCCCAGCCACGCCAGGGTCGCCAGCGACAGGATCCGGGCCCGGCGGGCGTCGCGCAGCCACCCGTCCCCCACCACCGGCTGTGACAGCACGACCCGGTCGGCCACGACGCCCCCGATCTCCCCGACGAAGCTCCCAGCAACATACAGGTCACGGAGCGTTACCGAGGCGCGTACGCGAGGCTTCGCCGGAAAGCGGCGCGGGGTGGTCGTGGCAGTATGCCAAGGTGATTGACGCCTCCGATCCCCGACTGGCCGACTACGCCAACCTGCGCGACGTCGAGCTGCGCAAGAGCCTGGAGGCCCGGCACGGGCTCTTCATCGCCGAGGGGGAGAAGGTGATCCGCCGGGCCGTGGCCGCGGGCTACCCGGTGCGCTCGGTGCTGCTGACCCGCCGCTGGGTCGCCTCCCTCTCCGACGTGCTGGAGGGTCTCGGCGACCGGGTCCACGTGGTGGACGACGCCGTCATGGAGGAGGTCACCGGCTTCCCGGTGCACCGGGGCGCGCTGGCGGCCATGGAACGCAGGGCGCTGCCCTCCGTGGCCGGGCTCCTGGGCGGCACGTCCCCGGAGGGGCCCCGGCGGGTCGTGGTCCTGGAGGACCTCGTCGACCACGGCAACGTCGGCGCGATCTTCCGGTGCGCCGCCGCTCTCGGCGTCGAGGCGGTGATCCTGTCACCCCGCTGCGCCGACCCGCTCTACCGCAGGTCGGTGAAGGTCTCGATGGGGGCGGTGTTCGCGGTGCCGTACGCGCGCATGACCGACTGGTACGGCGGGCTGGCGGAGCTGCGCGCGGCCGGGTTCCGCACCCTGGCGCTGACCCCCGACCAGTCGGCCACGCCCCTGGACCGGGCCGCCATGACCGGGCGGGTGGCGCTCCTGCTGGGCTCGGAGGGCGACGGGCTCTCCTCGCGCTGGCTGCGCGAGGCCGACGAGCCGGTCTGCATCCCGATGAGCCCGCAGGCGATGGACCTCGGCGTCGACTCCCTCAACGTGGTCGCCGCGGCGGCCATCGCCTGTCACGGCCTGATGCGCGGGCGGTGAGTTCCGGGCCGGCGCGGCGGGTCCCTCCGCGGCGCCCCGCTCACCCGGGGCCCGTCTCGCCACGATCAAGGACAGCCTGTTCCGGGCCCGCGGCGCCCCGCTCGTCCGGGGTTCGTCCGCAGGTGGTCCGGCGGGCCACCGTACGGACGAACCGGTCACCCCGGTCACCAGCCCCAGTCGTTCCAGCTGTTCCAGTTGCTCCAGTTGTTCCACCGTCCGCCGTTGTCCCAGCGGTCCCACCTGTCCCAGCGGTCCCAGTTGTTCCACCTGTGCCAGCGGTGCCAGCCGCGGTGGCAGCCGCGATGGCGGGGGCAGGGGCGGTACTGCAGGCCGGCGGTCTGCGTGGTGGCCGCGATGCTCTGCGAGGCAGCCTGCGGCGCCGCCACCGGTGTCACGGTCGCTCCCGCCGGCGTGGCGAACAGCGTGCCCGCGAGCAGCCCCGCCCCCGCGGCGACGGCAGGGGCGGTGATCTTCGTCCTCATGGTGACCCTCCGGGTGAAGGCGAGGACAGGATTCGTCCTCGGGGTTTCCCTAGGGGACAACACTGCCGGACAGGAATCGACCATGACACCGCAAAGAACCTACGGTTCGGCAAAAGTCACTGGATGTGCATAAATAATACATAAATAAGCGTAAGTGCCTATTTCTATATTAATCATCTTATGTCCGAAACATGGGGAAAGCTGGGTCAGACAGCCCGGTGGTACTGGTCCGGCCAGCGGGGCTCGGCTCCGAGTTCGTGGAGCTCGCGGGCGGCGAGGTTCGGCCAGTACGGCGTGCGCAGCAGCTCCCGGCCGAGCAGTACGGCGTCGGCCTGGCCGGAGGCGATGATCTCCTCCGCCTGCCGGGGCTCGGTGATCTCCCCGACGGCCGCCACGGCCAGGTCCGTCTCGGCCTTCACCCGCGCGGCGAACGGCACCTGGTAGCCGGGGCCGGTCTGGATGCGCGCCCCCGGGGCGTTGCCGCCGGTCGAGGTGTCCAGCAGGTCGACGCCGTGGGCGAGCAGCTCCTTGGCCAGCCGCACGGTGTCGCCGGCGGTCCAGCCCTCGCGGTCGTCCTCGGGGTTCTCGGTCAGCCAGTCGGTGGCCGAGATGCGGAAGAAGACGGGCAGCTCCTCCGGCCACACCGCGCGCACGGCGTCCACGACCTCCAGGGCGAACCGGGTGCGGCCCTCGAACGAGCCGCCGTAGGCGTCAGTGCGGCGGTTGGTGTACGGCGACAGGAACTGGTTGATCAGGTAGCCGTGCGCACCGTGCACCTCCGCCACCTGGAACCCGGCGGCCAGCGCCCGCCGGGCCGCCGCGGCGAAGTGCTCGACGAGCCGCCCGATCTCCTCGACGCTCGGCTCCGCCGGGACCGGGTGGCGGTCGGTGAAGGGCAGCGGGCTCGGCGCGACGGGCTGCCAGCCGTACCGGTCGGGGCCGAGGGGGCCGCCGCCGCGCCAGGTGACGTCGGTGGACGCCTTGCGGCCGGCGTGCGCGAGCTGGATGCCGGGAACGGCCCCGTGCTCCTTCAGGAAGCGGGTGATCCGGGCGAATCCCTCCACCTGGCGGTCGTTCCAGATGCCGAGGTCGAAGGGGGAGATGCGGCCCTCGGGCGTGACGGCCGTGGCCTCGGTGATGATCAGGCCGGCCCCGCCCACCGCACGGGCGGCCAGGTGTGAGAGGTGCCAGTCGTGCGGAACGCCCTGCTCCGGACCGTCGGCCTCCGCCGAGTACTGGCACATCGGCGCCATCCAGGCGCGGTTGGGGATCGTCAGGCCCCGCAGGGTGAGTGGTTCGAACAGCGCGCTCACGGCCTCGCTCCTTCGTCGTCGTACGGGTCGCCCGGTTCCGGGCACTCCGTGCCGGAAGCGGAGCTCGCCGTCCGGGCACCCTAGTACGATAACCCTCGTAGTACGAGAAATGTCAAACTATGATGGTTCTCGTACAATCGATGATCCCGAGGGAAGGAGTCGTCATGCGGGTCACGTCCGACAGGGCTCTCGACCACCCCCGCCGCGAGGACATCCGGCTTGAGGCCGTGCTGCACGCGCTGTCCGACCCGATGCGGCTGCGGGTGGTGGCCTTCCTGTCCGGGGTGGACGACGAGGGCGCCCCGTGTTCGGCGATCGACCTGGTGGTCAGCAAGTCGACCAGCACCCACCACTTCCGGGTGCTCCGCGAGGCCGGGGTGATCAGCCAGGTCTACCGCGGCACCGCGAAGATGAACGCGCTGCGCCGCCATGACCTCGACGAGCTCTTCCCCGGCCTGCTCGACGCCGTGCTGCACGCCAGCGACGCGCAGCGTCGCCGTGAGCCCGCGAGGGGCGCCGGTGTCTGGACTGAGGAGCGCAGCCGCGGAGCGGCGGAGTGACGAGGGAAGACATCGGGTCAAGAGCCCCGAGCCGCGACGCGCAGCGTCGCCATGAGCCCGCGAGGGGGCGCCGGTGTCTGGACTGAGGAGAGAGCGAGCGTAGCGAGTGAACGACGAGGGAAGGCACCGGTTATCAGCCCCCGAGCCGCGACGCGCAGCGTCGCAATGAGCTCAGAGGTCCCCGACGGTCCCGGAGTCCATGTCCGGTGACCCGGCGGCCTGTACGGCCGCCCAGTCCAGCAGGCGGCCGGCGCTGCTGAACCGGCGGTCCGAGCTCGGCTCGCCCAGGACGACGCCGATCAGCAGGTGCCCGTCGCGCTCGGCGGCGAACGACAGGCAGTACCCGGCGGCCCGGGTGTAACCGGTCTTGACGCCCAGTGCCCCGGGGGTCCTGCCGAGCAGCTTGTTGCTGTTGGTCCAGGTGTGCGCCCGGTGAAGCTTCGACGCCCGCACGACGTGACGCCTGGTGGAGGCGATGGTCCGCAGCACCGGGTCGTTCAGCGCGGTCTGTGCCAGCTTGGCCTGGTCGATGGCGGTGGAGTAGCCGCCGCCCGGCTTGGGGAGGCCGTCCGGGTTGGCGTAGCGGGTCAGT
Source organism: Streptosporangium sp. NPDC048047 (assembly GCF_040653115.1). Lineage (NCBI taxonomy): Bacteria > Bacillati > Actinomycetota > Actinomycetes > Streptosporangiales > Streptosporangiaceae > Streptosporangium > Streptosporangium sp. NPDC048047. Next base: position 111,093 of record NZ_JBEZNH010000004.1, read on the forward strand.
GACAGGCCGAGGGCACGCGCGGCGGCGTTCATCTTGGCCGTGAACCGGGTCGCTCCCGGCCCGTAGACGCGGGCCAGGGCGTGCGAGGCGTCCGCCCCGGAGGGGAGCATCACGCCGTAGAGCAGGTCCCTGACGGTCAGGCGCTCACCGGCCCGCAGTCCCGCCGAGGTCGCGTCGTTGGTCCGCGCGTGCCGCACGTCCGAGGCGTCGATCCTGACGACGGAGTCGAGGCTCGCCTGCCGCAGCACGACGTAGGCGGTCATGACCTTGGTCAGGCTGGCGACCGGCAGCCGCCTGCTCGCCTGCCTGTCGAAGTAGGCCGTCCCGGTGGCCGCGTCGAAGAGGTAGGCCGCCTTCCCGGTGACCGCCGGCGCGGCGCTACCGGCCCGCGCGGTGGCGGGCGCGGCGCCACCGGCCCGCATGGGCCCTGGCTGGGCGTGGGCGGGCGCGGGCCCCGGCTGGGCGTGGGCGGGCGCGGTCACGCCGGCACCGAGGACGGTCAGTGCGGCGAGGGCGGCGCAGGCGCCCAGGCGGATTCCCCCGATCTGCATGGGATCATGGTGACAGAACCGGCGGCCGGCATACGACCCTTGACCGTTTTTCGGGTGAGACGTCTTTCCGGTGACCGCCGTAAGGCCGGTCAGACGGCGGTCAGGGTGTCCTCGGGCCGCCGTTCGGCCTCGCGGCGACGGCGACGGCGGCGCCGCATGACGAGGACGGTGACGGCGGCGACCACCATGACCGCGGCCACGGCCGCCAGCGCGGGCGACCGCGCGGCCAGTCGCAGCCAGCCCCAGATCACCGAGTAGAGGCCGAAGGACGTCACCGGCACCCAGGTCAGGCAGCCGAGCGCGCTGGCCACGACGTACCAGGGGTAGGAGATCCGCAGCACCCCGGCCGTCCAGGGCAGCGTGTGCCGCAGTCCGGGGACCCAGAAGCAGCCGTAGACGGCGAGCGCCCCCCATTTCCGGACGGCGTCCTCCACCCTGCGGATGTTCTCCTGGCCGAGCCTGCGGCCCAGGCGGGAGGCGTAGAGCCGGGAGCCGAGACGGTGGCCCACCCAGTAGTAGACCTGGAACACCCCGAACAGCCCGATGCCGCCGAGGACGACCCACAGCCACAGCGGCAGGCCCCACAGCGCGGCGGAGGTGGGATCGGGGATGCCCGCCGCCGGAGATCGCACCGGTGAACACCCCCCTCACGCTCGCATCGTCGACACACGACGGATATGTCGGATATTAGGTCAGGCTTACCTGTTCGATACTACGGAACCCCTGCAAGCGGACGTCAAGCAGAGATCAACCGTACCCGCGTACACCTGATACGAGGAGAGGAAGGTGTGCGGTCATGGGTCCGCGGAGCGGTTGGGTCACGGTGCTGGCGAGCGGAACCGCGAACGTCGCGAAACTGCTCGTGGCGAGCCTCGCCTTCGCCGGAGCCTACGCGGGCACGACCCTGGAGCACGCCGGCTCCGCCCCGGGCGTGACGGCCCGCCACACCGGCCCCGCTCCGGGAACGACGGTCCGCCGCACCGGCTCCGTCCCGAGCGCGGCGGTCTTCACCGCGGACGAGCGGCCGGAGCCCCTCTGCCGGGTCAGCCGTCGAGCGACCGCTGCGCCGCCTCGATCCACCGGGTCACCCCGACCCGCCGCGCCACCGCGAGCGCCTTCTCGTAGTGCGGCCGCACCGCGTCGGTGAGCCCGAGCCGCAGCGCCAGGTCGCCGAGCGTCAGCGCCACCGGCCACAGCGCCACCACGCCGGTGCCCGCCCCGGCGATCCGCTCGGAGAACGGCTTGAGCGTGTCGTACGCCTCGGTCATCCGCTCCCGGTCGTCCAGCAGCATGCCCGCCAGCGCCCGCCAGATCATCGCCAGCTCGTAGAGGAAGTCGGGCCGCACCGGCGTCTTCACCGCGATGACCGCCCCGGCGTCGCGGGCGTGCCCGGCCGAGGCCAGCGCCACCGCGTAGGCGTCGGTCGTCCACTTGGCCCCGCGCTGGTGGGCCTCGGCCAGGGGCTCCACCATCTCGGCGGCCCGGCCGTTCACCAGCCGCAGGCAGAACGCGGTGATCAGCGGCAGGTCCTGGCGGCCCTCCAGCATCCCGGCCCGCGCGGTCAGCCGCGCGGCGTCGCGGTAGGCGCGCTCCGCGCCCGCGAAGTCACCGGCGATCATCAGGCGCTGCCCGGCGTACCAGGCGCCCACGGCGGCCGGGGCGGGCAGGCCGTACCGTCGGGCCAGCCGTTCGGCGGCGGCGACGTGCGCGTCGGCGTCGGCGAACGCGCCCGACGCGGCGGCGCACTCCATCAGCACCAGGTGCGCCAGGGCCTGGACCGAGACCTGCCCGCTCGCCTCGCCGACCTCCAGCAGCTCCCGGCCGATGACCTCGCGCTCGCCGACCGGGGTGATGCCGTAGGACTGGCGCAGCCGTCCGCTCAGCGCGGTCGCCAGCAGCGCCGGGTCACCGGTCCGCCGGGCCAGCTCCTCGGCCTCCAGCGACGCCTGCTCGCCGCGCGGCGTGGCCGACCCCTCCAGCTCCAGCGCGAGCGTGGCCAGCAGGCTCGCCCGCAGCGACTGCTCGGCGGCCGGCAGCTCCACCAGCGCCTGCTCGGCGACATCGACGATCTCCCACGCGGTGCGGGTGAAGTCGCGGGCCATGCCCTTGTGCGGTACGGCCAGCGAGGCCGCGACCCGAGCGGTGAGCTCCAGGTCGCCCAGCGGCCGGGCCGCGTCCATCGCCTCGCGCCGCCGCCTGCGGGCCGCCGCCATGTCCCCGCACAGGGCCAGCGCCTTGATGAGGTTCAGGGTGAGCAACAGCCGCTCGCGGGTGGTCTCGGGGGTGTGGGTCACGCCGGAACGGTCGAAGGCGGCCACGGCCCGCTCCCACAGCGTGGCGGCCTCGCGGTGGGCGAAGCGGCGCTCGGCCTGCGCGGCGGCGAGCCGGGCGTAGTGGACCGCCTTGCCCGCCGTCTCCGTGGTGCCCGCCGCGTCGTAGTGGTGTGCCAGGGCCGCCACGTCGCCGGGGTTCCTGCGTTCGATCACCGCGGCCACCGCGGCGTGCAGCCGGGAACGGCGCAGCCGGGAGGCGTCGGAGTAGACGGTGTCGCGGACCAGGTCGTGGTCGAACCGCAGCAGGCCCGGCCCCGGCTCGGTGACCAGCCCGGCCAGCAGCGCCGCCTCCACCGCGTCCACCACGGCGTCCTCGTCGCCCGCGACGTCCACCAGCACGTCCACGTCGACGTCACGGCCGATCACCGCGGCCTGCAGCAGGATCTGCTGGGCCGGGGCGGGAAGCCGGGAGATCCGCCGCCGCAGCACGTCGCGGACCCCGGACGGCACGCCGGAGAGCACCTCGGCGGCCGTCGCGCGGTCGCGCGTCGCCTCGGCGTCCAGCAGGCGTACGGTCTCCCGGACGAAGAAGGGGTTGCCGCCGGTCCGCTCGGCGATGGTGCCGACCGCGTCCTCGTCGACCTCCCGCACACAGGTCGCCCGGACCAGCTCGGCGACCGCGTCGGCGTCGAGGCCGTCCAGGCCCACCCGGACCGGTCCGAGCCGGGCCAGCGCGGCCAGCACTTCGGCCTGCCGGTCGCTCAGCTCGCTGTCGCGGCAGGTCACCACCAGCAGCACGCGGCTGGTGGACAGCAGGCTCGGCAGCGCGCGCAGCAGCGCCAGGGTCTGGTCGTCGGCCCAGTGCAGGTCTTCCAGCGTCAGCAGGATCGGCGCCGAGCGGGCGGCCGCGGCGATGTAACCGCCCACCGCCCGGTGCAACCGGAAACCCCCCGAAGCCTGGTCGTCGTCCGGCTCGGGGGCCGCGTCGTCCAGCAGCGGGGCGAGCAGCTGGGCGTACTCGCCGGGCCCGGCCGCGTCCACCAGGGTCCGCAGGATCTCCACCCAGGCCCAGCCCGGCGGGGTGGCGCTGCTGTCGGGGCAGGCGCCGGAGGCGGCGACCCAGCCGTCGGCGGTGAGCCGCGCGGCCAGCCGGCGGACCAGCGTGGTCTTGCCCGCGCCCGCGTCGCCGCCGACCAGCGAGACGGTGAAGCGGGCGGTCCTGGCGGCGGCCGCGGTCAACCGGCCCAGCTCGGCGTCCCGGCCGACGAACGGCTCGGTCTCCAGCGGCGGCGGCTCCACCGCGCCCGCCGTACCGCCCGCGCCCGCCGCGGGCCTGGGCGGCCAGGTGTCGGCCGGGACCGCGGCGCGCTGCCGGACGACCGGCACGGCCAGCTCCAGCCCCGGGTCCTGGGCGAGGATGTCGGACTCCAGCTTGCGCAGCGCCGGGCCGGGGTCGATGCCCAGCTCGTCGGCGAGGATCGCGCGGGCCCGGCGGAGCGCGGCGAGCGCGTCGCCCTGCCGCCCGCAGCGGTACAGGCCCAGGGCCAGCAGCCGCCAGCCCTCCTCGCGCAGCGGATGCCGCGCGGTCAGCGCCTCCAGGTCGGGCACCGACTCCGCGGGCATGCCCAGGCGCAGGCCGCTGTCGGCGTGCCGTTCCAGCGCCACCAGGCGCAGCTCGGCCAGCCGGTTGACCTCGGCCTCGGCCCACGGCTGGTCGGCGAAGTCGGAGTAGGGCGTGCCGCGCCACAGCGCCAGCGCCTTCGTGAGGCGCGCCCGGGCCGAGACGGGGTCGTCGCCCTCCAGCTGCTCCCCGGCGGTGCGGACCAGGGCCTCGAACCGCAGGGCGTCCACCTGGTCGGGTCCGGCCCGCAGGGCGTACCCCGAGGCGACGGTCACCAGCAGCCGGTTGGGGCCCCCGCGCGGACGGCCGGGCTCCAGGACCCGCCGCAGCCTGGAGACGTACACCTGGAGGTTGGCCTGGGCGCCGCGGGCCCCGTCGTCGTCCCACAGGTCGTACAGCAGCGAGTCGACCGGGACGACCTGCCCGCGCGCCACGAGCAGCCGGGCGAGGACGGCGCGCTGACGCAGCCCGCCGAGGTCGAGCTCGTCATCATCCGAATGCGCCTCGACCGGCCCGAGAACCCGGAACGCCACCATGTCAGGCGCCACGCTATGCGTGCCTTCGAATCGCGCACAAGGTCTTTCCCCATCTAACGGCGGGCCGGCTCCTCCGCGCGGGCCGGGGCGGCGTTCTCACGCCGGCGCAGAAGCGCCCACGCGCCGAGCGCCAGGCCGCCGAAGGGGATTTCGACAGTGTAGGTCCAGAACCCGAAGAGCAGCGCGGCGGCGGTCGCCGAGTCGACCGGGGCGCCGAAGAAGACCAGCGCGCCGACGGTGCCGGCCTCCATGATCCCGGCCCCGCTCGGGGTCACCAGGGCGGTGGTCAGCACCCTGGACAACGCGAACGCGGCGACCGACTGGGCCAGCCCGGTGTAGGCGCCGGTGGCGTGCAGGCAGCAGACCAGGATCAGCCACTGCAGCCCGAGGAAGAAGATCATGCCAAGCGTCAGCCCGGGCCAGCGGCGCCGGACGATCTCGGAGGTGTCGGCGCGCAGCTTCTCCAGCGCCTGGGAGGGCCCGTGCCGGTCGGGCCTGATCTTCGCGGGGAGCAGCCTGGCGAGGCCGTCGAGGAGGCGGCCGAGGAGGGCCGCGGCGCGGTCCCAGTAGAGGGCGGCGGTCACGACGGCGACCAGGGCCAGGATGGACAGCACGCCCGCCCAGGCCGCGCCGGTCACGGCGGGGTTGAGGTCCTGGCCGCTGAACAGCAGGGCCACGATGCCCACGGCGGGCAGGATGAACCGGAAGAGGGTGTTCCAGACGCCGCTGACCAGGGTGGAGACCACGACGGCCCGGAGCGGGAAACCCCAGCCCTTGGTCATCGCGACGGTCATCGCGACCCCGGCGGCGCCGCCGAACGGCAGGAGGTTGCTCACCGCGCTGCCCGCCGCGTTGAGCGTCAGCGCCTGCGGGTGCGTCAGGCCCGGCAGGGAGGCGGTCAGCACGAACGTGTAGGCCAGCAGGCTCGCCAGCCAGACGGCCGTCATCAGCGCGACCATCTGCCAGCTCAGCCCGGCGAACTGCGCGCCGATCCGCGACCAGGAGACGTGCTCGCCGGTCATCGCCTCCAGGATCTCCGGCAGGAAGCGCACCAGCGTGGCGGCCAGCGCCAGCGACACCGCCGACAACCCGATCTGGACCCACTTGTTCTTCATCGCACCCCCATGAACCAGTCTGCCGGTCCGGGGCTCATCCTTTCGACGGAACTTCGAAGGGATGCCTCAGCCTCGTGCCGGGCGGCAGGCCGCGCTGAACGTACCACTCGGTGCCGAAGACGAGGCGGTAGAGGGGTCCGGGAACCTTGAGCATCACGCCCAGCGTCCGGGTGTCGGCCCCGGTGGCCTGGGAGGCGTGGGCGGCCATGCTGGCCCGCTTCTGGCGGGCGAAGCGCCGCACGGCCACCCGGTGGGTGATCGCCTCGCCGGGGGAGTAGGCGCCCTCGAAGGCGCGGATGTCGAGCTGCGGGTAGAAGCGGCTGATCAGGCGGATGCCCTTGAGCAGCGGGTCGCGGTTGACCGTGGCCTCCAGCACGATCGGGGTGCCGGCGATCTCCGCGGCCCGGGCGCCTACCCGGTGCACCTGGACGTGGTCGGGGTGGCCGTAGCCCCCGGCCGGGTCGTAGGTCGTCAACAGGCCGGCGTCCTCCTCGGTGAGGATCGCCGCGAGCCGCCGGGCGGCCTCCTCGGTGTCGGCGTCGATGAACGCGTTGTCCGGGCGGTCGTCGGCGACCCCGCCGCCGGGCGCCAGCCCGGAGTCGCCGTACCCGAGGTTCACCACGCGGGCGCAGCCCAGCGCCGCCGCCGACCGGTACAGCTCGGCGACCCGGGCCGCGCCCAGCGCCTCGCCCGGCTCCAGGTCGGCCTGGCCGCGCTCGCCGGAGGTCGCCACCACGAGGACCACCCGGTGCCCCTCGGCCGCGAGCATGGCCATGGTCCCTGCGGTCAGCAGGGCCTCGTCATCGGGATGGGCATGGAAGAACACGGCTGTCCTGACGGTCTTGATCGCCCTCACTCCGTTCGCGCGGTCCGTCTCCCGCTCATGGGGCCTCCCCAGACGGGCACGCAGGCATGATCTCACGCGGGGATACGCTGGCACGGTGAGGATCCTCCACGTCAGCGATTGTTACCTGCCGCGCCTGGGCGGGATCGAGGTCCAGGTCGCCGATCTGATCCGGTCACAGCGCGAGGCGGGCCACGACGTCGAGGTGGCGACCGCCACGCCGGGCGAGCCCCTGCCGGGGGTGCACCGGATCGTCGCGGGGCTGCCCTTCGACCTGCCGGTCCACCCGTTCGGGGTCGGGCACCTGCTGCGGCTGATGAGGGCCCGGCGGCCCGACGTGGTCCACGTGCACACCGGCGCGGTCTCGCCGTTCGCCTGGATGGGCGTCCGCGCGGCCGTACGGCTCGGGCTGCCCGCCGTGGTTACCGTGCACAGCATGTGGGACCCGGTCACCCGCGCCGTCTACACCGGTCTGCGGCTGGCGTTCGAGTGGCACCGCTGGGGGCTGGTGGGCACCACGGTGAGCGAGGCGGCGGCCCGGCCGATCCGCGCGGTGGCCGGCCGGGGCGTCCCGGTGCACGTCGTCTCCAACGGCCTCGACGTCTCCGGCTGGCGCGCCGCCGGCCCGGCCCGGCGGACGCAGGACGGCGAGCCGGTGCACGTCGTCGCGGTGGGGCGGCTGGCGCCCCGCAAGCAGCCGGTCCGGCTGCTACGGCTGCTGAGGGAGGCCAGGGCGCAGGTCCCCCGGGACGTCCCGATGCGGGCCACGATCGTCGGGGACGGCCCGGCGCGCGCCCAGATGGAGCGTTACCTGCGGTCCAACGGCATGACCGGGTGGGTGTCGCTGCCCGGCCGCTACGACCGCGACCGGATCCGCGAGCTGCTCGCCACCGCGGACGTGTTCGTCGCCCCCGCGCCCCGCGAGTCGTTCGGGCTGGCGGCGCTGGAGGCCAGGGCGGCGGGCGTGCCGGTGGTCGCGCGGGCGCAGAGCGGGGTGGCCGACTTCGTGCGGCCCGGCAAGGAGGGGCTGCTGGGAAAGAGCTTCGACGGCCTGGTCGCGGCGGTGGCCGGGCTGGTGCGCGACCGCGGGCTGCGCGAGGCGATCGCGGCGCACAACCGCGCGACCGAGCCGGTCCGCAGCTCCTGGCCGGCCGTGCTGGAGGGCTTCGACCGCTGCTACGAGCAGGCGCGCGGAGCGCGGGGCTGAGCTATAAGGAGTCGTACGGGGCCGGCGGGTGATCCGTGCGCGGGCCGGTACGGCGGGTGGCGCGCGGCCGGTACGGCGGGGCGTGCGGCCGCACGGCCCGGCCCCTCGGGCAGGCCGGGCCGTGCGGTGGGGCGGGCGCCTCCCGGGGAGATCGGGGAGGGATCGGGGAGGCGCGGCGCGCGTCAGGAGCAGGCGGCGTTCATCTTGGTGCCGGCCGAGACGATCTTGCCGCTGAGGCCCTGCATCGCTCCGGCGGCGGCCCCCGGGTTGTTGGGGTCGACCTTCAGGCTTCCGAAGGATGCGGCCAGGTCGTTGAGCCCCGAGGCGAGGTCGCCGTCGGCCTTGGCGGCCATGGCCTTCATGTCCGAGGCGAACTTCTCGTTCACCGCGTTGAGCTTCTCCATGTCCACACCGACGCCCGCCACGTCGGTCTTGTAGTCGTTCATGAGCTTCAGCGCGTCGGCGCACATCGCCGCGTCGGCGCCCGCGCCGCAGGCGGCGGACAGGGAGAGGAGGACGGCTCCCGCGACGGTGGCGGCGATACGGCGGGAGGGGAGGAGGGAGAACATCTTTGCCTTTCATTGCCTTTTACGACAGGTGCACCCTAGAGGTGTCACTTGCCGGGCACTTGACAGATGCTTAAAAAAGGCGGCGGCCGTGACTCGGCGTGATCCTCGCCCCGCTTCGGGTAAGGGGACGGTATGGCTGAGGCGACCGTCGATCCCGAAACCGTCCAGCACTCGCTGAAGCGGGTCATCGGGCGCAAGGTGCTGTTGCTGTTCGTCATCGGGGACATCCTCGGCGCGGGGATCTACGCCCTGGTCGGGAAGGTGGCCGGCTACGTCGGCGGGGCGCTGTGGCTGCCCTTCCTCATCGCCTTCGTGCTCGCGGCCCTCACCGCCACGGCCTACGCCGAGCTGGTCGGCAAGTATCCCCGGGCGGCCGGCGCGGCGCTGTACGCCAACAAGGCGTTCGGCATCCCCTTCGTCACGTTCATGGTGGCGTTCACCGTACTGATGAGCGGGATCACCTCGGCGAGCGCGGCGGCCCGCGCCTTCGGCGGCAACTACCTGGGCGAGTTCGTCACGCTGCCGACGGTCATCGGCGCGCTGATCTTCCTCGGCCTGGTCACGCTGGTGAACTTCGCCGGCATCTCCGAGTCGGTCAGGGTCAACGTGGTCCTGACGATCATCGAGGCGTTCGGCCTGCTGGTCATCGTCGCGATCGGGATCTACGCCCTGGTCTCCGGTGAGGGCGAGCCCGCCCGGGCGGTGCAGTTCCACCCGGTCAACGGCGCGTTCCTCGGCGTCCTCGGCGGCACGGCCCTCGCCTTCTACGCGCTGCTCGGCTTCGAGGACTCGGTCAACCTCGCCGAGGAGTGCCGCGACCCGCAGCGGGACTTCCCCCGCGCCCTGTTCGGCGGCATCACCGTGGCCGCGCTGATCTACATGGCCGTCGCCTTCACCGCGACGATGCTGGTGGACACCAGGACCCTGACCGAGTCCACCGGGCCGCTGCTGGAGGTGGTCAAGGTCGCGGGCCTGGCGTTCCCGCCGAAGCTGTTCGCGCTCATCGCCCTGCTGGCCGTGGGAAACACCGCGCTGATCAACATGCTGATGGCCTCGCGCCTGGTGTACGGCATGGCCCGCGAGGGCATCGTGCCCGGGGTCTTCGCGGCCGTCCACCGCCGCAGGTCCACCCCGTGGGTGGCCATCCTGTTCACCGTGGGCGTCGCGGTGGCGCTGGTGATCACCGGTGACGTGAGCGGCCTGGCGGACACGACCGTGCTCCTGCTGCTGTGCGTGTTCGCGATCGTCAACGTGGCCGTGCTGGTCCTGCGCAGGGACCCGGTGGAGCACGAGCACTACCGGGCCCCGAAGTGGATGCCCGTCCTGGGCGCGGTGGTCTGCGTTGTGCTGGCGCTGCCCGTCACGGGCCGTGAAGGGGAGGTCTACCTTCGCGCGGGCGCGCTCCTGGCCGTGGGGGTGGTCCTGTGGTTCGCCAACCGGCTGTTCCTGCGGAGGAAGGACGGACGGCGCGGGAAGCCGTCAGAAGGGGAGCCTTCGGCCTGAGGGCGTGCGCAGGTCGAGGGGCACGGGCGGACGAGGCGGACGGGGCTTCTGGACGATTTGTACCCTTTTCATCTCCGACTCCCTTTAGGTGGAGTTTCGGAGAGACTACGTCAGCGCCTCGGGAATTTCGCATCTTTTGTCCGCATGTTGAGACGGCGCCGTCCACGATGACACCTTCCGCGCGGAGACGTCGCGGGTCCTTCCGTGAGACGACGGTCCGGATCCTGAATACTCCCGCCGACGTGGGGCACCTGTCACCCGAAGGGGATTGACGGGCGTCACGGAAGGGGGAACCCCGGCCGGACCCGCGGGCGCCGCACACCACCGGGCGCGTGCGAGGATCGGGTGGAGACGCCGGGCGCCGAGGGCGCCGGACGGCCGCACCACCAAGGCGGTCCGCTCCGTGTGAGAAGGTTGCATGGCTGAGAAGGGCCGCTGTAGAAGGTTGATCATGTTCGTGGGTAATGAGCCGGAGCCCAGTTTCACGGCGACGTCAGGACTGCATGGTTCGACGATCGTCGTGCAGGCCAGCGGCGAACTGGATCACTACCACACGCCGATCCTGCGGGCCGAGCTGAGCAAGGTCTGGGGCGCCGCGCCGTCGAAGACCGTCATCCTCGACCTGTCCGCCCTGACCTTCTGCGACTCCTCCGGCATCGGCGAGCTGCTCCAGGCGCGGCACAACGGCCAGGTCAGGGGCTTCCGGTTCATCCTCACCGGCATCCAGGGCAACCTGGCCCGGCGGCTCAACCTCGCCGGTCTCACCCAGGTCTTCGAGGTCTTCCCCTCCGTCACCGAGGCCCTGGAAGCCACCACCTGCTGAGGTGGGAAAAGACCCCGCAGACCACAGCGGGCCGTCTCCTCCGGTGCGCGGAGCCCGGTTCCGCCTCCTTGATCCGGAGATCACCTTCATACCGGGCACATGACCGATGCCCGTCAGCGAAAATCGATCCCCCGGGGAAGGTCACGGTCGCGCGGAAACTCGACGCCGTCGTCCCAGCCGGGCGCCGAGAGGAGAAACTCCCTGAAATCAGGGAGGTCGCCCCCGGGCCGCCGGCATCCGGCGATGCCCATGACGGCGGCGACCTCCTCACCATGCCGGTCGGCCACCTCGGCGCCTTCGGCGGCGGCGCGCCGTACGGCCTCGCCGAAACGCCGCTCCGCCTCCTGGGCCTGCCGTTCACGCATGAGGACCTCCTGTCCGGCCGGGTTGAGACGCACGTTAGCCGGACCTGAGGTCGGAGGAGGCCGTTTCAGATCGTCGCGGCCGCCCGTACGGGCGCCGATGACTCGGCCGTGCGGTGGGAGCGGCGCTCGCGCAGGATGGTGCGGAGCACCCGCCAGCCGTCCCGTACGGCGTTCAGGTTGCTGACGCCGTGGATGCGGCTGCGTTCGTGGCTGGGCACCTCACGGATCACCAGGCCGGCGCGGGCCGCGCGGATGTTCATCAGGGTCTCCACCTCGAAGCCGTCGCAGTCGAGGCCGAGGGCGTCGAGGTGGCGTGCCCAGAAGGCGTTGTAGCCGTAGCACAGGTCGGTGTATCGGGTGCCGTGCAGCCCGTTGGTGATCATGGTCAGCGCCCTGTTGCCCAGCGAGCGCATCGGGCTGAGATCGTCGGATCCGCCTCCGGGGGCGTAGCGGGAGCCCTTGGCGAAGTCGGCGCCCTCGACCAGCGCGGTCACGAAGGCGAGGATCTCACGGCCGTCGGTGGAGCCGTCGGCGTCGATCATGACGATGATGTCGCCCGTGGCGGCGGCGAACCCCTCGGCGAGGGCGTTGCCCTTGCCCCTGCGGGTCTGGACGACCACGCGCAGGGCGGGACGGAGGGACCGGGCCACGGCCACGGTGTCGTCGGTGGAGTTGCCGTCGACGAGGATCACCTCGTCGATCCACGAGGGAAGGGTCGCGAAGACGTGCGGGAGGTTGGCGGCTTCGTTGAGGGCGGGGACCACCACGCTGACGCTGACGCTGACGCTGACGGGGAAGGGGCGGCTGCTCATGCTTCCAAGGTCCGCCGGACCGCCTGCAACCTGCTTGAATCCTCCTTGCAACGCCCATGGCACGGCCACTGCACGGCCACTGCACGGTCACTGCACGGCCGCGGGACGGTCTCGCCGCGCGGCCTCGGGTGAGGCTCGGGCGTGACCTCCGTACGGCCTCGTACGGATGGCGTGTGCCGGTGGGGCGCTCGCTCCGGCGCGACGCGCCGGCCGGGCCGGAGGGGGGCTTCCTCCGGCGGGGCTGGAGGGGCTAGAAGGGCAGGAGCTTTCCCGAGGGGGTCCGCATGTCGAGCGGCGCCGGTGTGCGGGGCGGCCGCGGCCGCTGGATGATCTGGATCCTTCTCAACGGTCACTCCTGTCTCGGGGCTGAACACGTTTTACCCATGTGGCCGCCAAGAATCACCTATCGGCGTGCCACGTGCAGCACGCTGGCCACGCGCTCCGCGGCCGTGGCGACGTCCTCGGCGTGCCCGATGCGGCCGGCCCACGACAGCCAGAACCACCACTCGCCGTCCTCCTCGTGGGCGGCGAGGACGTCCTCGGACACCGTGGGGGCCATCGGGTTGGTCACGTGCAGGCGGGGCAGCGGCCCCGCGGGGGCGTCGAGGCACACCTTGAAGGAGTGGGCCTCCAGTTGGGCGGCGAGGCGCCGCAGATGATCAACGGCCTGGCCGTCTTCTGCCGTCATCCGGATCACTCCCGGCGGATGCTGGTGTCGTTCTTCCCAGCAGAGTGCGTTTTCCCGGCCCGACAGGCAATGTCCCATCTTGCTATCTCCCACCGAACTGGTGGAATAGGGAGGAAAATTCCCGGTGTTCCGTGCGGAAAGCACGATAACGGGAAAGCGACGCGCGGGAGCGCTCACGCTGTGGTGCGCCCCGTCCGTGATGGGTGAACAGCGACCGGGGAGGGCGCCGTGGCCCGAGGAGAGCACCCGCCCGCGTGCGCGCGGCGCTGGCGCGAGCAGGCGCAGGCGAGACGATGGACCCATTGGCAGACGGCGCAGGCCGTCCACGGCTGCTGCGGGGTGAGCCTGCTCAAGGCGCACCGGCTGGCCCGGGGATGGTCGGCCCGGCAGGCGGTCGAGGAACTGGAGGAGCTGTGCGAGCGCCACGACCTGGGTGAGGCGCGGGCCAGCATCGACCTTCTCAACGCGTGGGAGAACCACCGGGCCCGGCCGCGGCCGCAGACCATCGACCTGCTGGCGCGGCTGTACCGGGCCAACGCCGTACGGCTCGGCCTGGCCGGCGACTACTGCGAGGACGACGGCGGCGGGGCCAGGGTCGTGGTGGTCGCGGCGGGCGACGGCCGCACGCCGTACCAGACCCAGGAGGGGGCCGGCGGCGACGACGGCATGGAGCGCCGCGCGCTGTTCCACCACGCGCTGCTCGGCGAGCGCCTGCCGCTGAACGGGCGCCTGCTCGCCGAGGTCGAGCGGATCCGCCAGGACCTCGACCGCACGCTCGTCGCGGCCACCGTCTCCGAGGAGCAGCTCGACCGCCTCGACGAGCAGGTGCTGCGCTACCGGCGCGAATACGTCACCAGCGCCCCGCTGCCCATGCTCTACCGGCTGATGCTGGAACTGTCCGACGTGCGGACCCTCGTCGGGGCCCGGCAGCCCGCCATGGCCCAGCGGCGCCTGCTCAACGCCACCGTGATGCTCGCGCTGCTGGCGGCCGACGCGCTGATGAAGCTCGGCGACACCCGCCAGGCCCACACCTGGTACGGCACCGCCCGCACCGCCTCCGACGACACGGGCGACCTGCGCCTGCGCGCCCTGGTCCGGGCGCAGGAGGCCATGCTGCCCTACTACTACGGCGACCTCGCCGAGACCGTGCGGCTCGCCCGGGAGGCGCGGACGCTGGCCGGCAGCGCGCCCAGCTCTCCCGCGGCCCTCGGCGCGGCGGCCGAGGCCCGCGCGCTCGCCAGGCTGGGCGAGCACCGGGCCGCCCGGGTCGCGCTCGCCGAAGCGGAGCGGATCTTCGCCAGGATGCCCCCCGAGGGCCACGACCACCTGGCCTTCCGCTTCTCCGAACGGCGGATGCAGTTCTACCGGATCGGCACCCTGATCGAGCTGGGCGAGGAGGTCGACTGGACGCCCGGTCCCTCCGGCGCCTACGCCATCGACCCGGTGCTCATCCTGCTCGACCGGGCCGCGCACCTCGTCCGCGGCGGTGAGGTCGAGGAGGCGTGCCTGCTGGCGGAGAAGGCGCTCCTCCAGGTGCCGGCGGAGCACCGCACCTCCATCGTCCTCGACCGGGCACGGGCGGTGCTGGCGGGGATGCCGCAGACCCGGCACCGTACGACGCCGGCGCGCCGGCTGGCCGACCTGCTCGACGACGCGGCGCGGGCCGTCTGATGGGCGGCTCAGGCGGCTCAGGCGGCCCGGGTGGTTCAGGTGGCCCGGGTGGTTCAGGCGGTCCGGGCGGCTCGCTGGCGCGGGACGCGTTCGCGGTCCTGCGCGACGTCTGTGAGGGCCTGGGGATCGACCACCGGGGCGCCGAGTTGCTGCGGGTGCGCAGCAACGCCGTCTTCAACCTGCGCGGGGAGATCGTGGTGCGGATCGCCACCGCGTCCGACGCGCGGGCCCGTCTGCCGGTGGTCCTGGCGGTGGCCCGGTGGCTGGCCCAGCAGGGCTTCCCCGCGGTACGGCCGGCCGACACGATCTGCGAGCAGCCGGTGGTCCACGAGGGCGGGGTGGTCACCTTCTGGCACTACGTCCCGGCGGCGGCCGAGCGCCCCACCACCACCGAGCTGGGCCAGATCCTGCGCACCCTGCACCTGCTGCCGGTGCCGCCGGTGGCGGTGAAACGGTTCGCCAACCCGCTGGCCGGGATCCGCGCCGAGGTGGAGCGCTCCGCCGTGCTCACCCCCGGTCAGCGGACCTGGCTGCGCGACCGCATCGCCGAGCTGACCGAGCGGTGGTCGGGCCTGGAGGTGAAGGGCGCCCCGGTGCTGCTGCACGGCGACGCCTGGATCGACAACCTCCTGCGCGGCACCGACGGGCACGTCGTGCTCTGCGACTGGGACGGCGTCGCGGTCGGGCCGTGCGAGTGGGACCTGGTCCACACCTACCACGGCCAGCGCCGCTTCGGCCTCACCGCCGCCGACGTGGACGCCTTCGCCCTCGCCTACGGCAGGGACCTGCGGTCGTGGCCGGGCTACGCCACCCTGATGGAGGTCCGCGACATGTACGCCGTGGGCATCCACATCCGCAACGCCGGCGCCGACCCCTTCTCCCGCCGGGAACTGCCCCGCAGGCTCGACTCGCTGGCCCGCGGCGAGCGGTTCACCCGGTGGTACATGGCGGAACCCGTCACCGTCCTGCCCCGGCGGAGCGCCTCCCGGGGCTGAGCCGGGCCGGGCGCCCCGCCGGGTGCGGAGATCCTCGATGAGGGGCCTAGGTGCTGTTTTGTGGATCTTTTCGCCTACTGCGGTCGTCCAGGCGGCCCCTCGCCGCGTTGTCGTCGTCACCCATAGCTCCGCTATGGGCTTCCTCCTCCGCCTTGCGAGGGACCACCTGGACGATCCTCGCCACGGCGAAGATCCACAAAACAGCACCTAGAACAGCGGCTTGCCGTCGCGGGTCAGCCTCCAGTTGGCCTCGGCGAAGTCGGCGGAGTCGATGACCTTGGTCTCCGTGGCGTAGTCGATCAGTGCCTGGCGGATCTCCACCTGGGCGTTGTAGACCACCGGCGCGGTCGAGACGTGCGGGAAGCCGCCGCCGCCCGACTGGCGGTAGTTGTTGATCGCGACGACGAACCGCTGGTCGGCCGCGACGGGCTGCCCGTTGTAGGACAGCCCGGTGATCCGCTGGCCGACCGGCTTGGCGATGTCCACCTCGTAGCCGACGCCGGAGAGCTGGTCGTAGTTGTAGTCGGGGGTGTTGCCGGCGTTGGTCAGCTTGGCCAGGTCGACCGGGGCGTCCGGGGCGAGCTGCGCGAAGTACTTCGCCGAGTACTCCAGGTAGTCCTTGAGCTGGGCGCCCGTGAGCCTCACGGCCATCAGCGTGTTGTCGTAGATGTACAGGCCCGCCATGTCACGGATGCTCACCGGTCCCGCGGGGAACGTCGCGGTCCGGCTGAACGGCGCGGCGATCGACAGCACCGGCAGGTTCGCGTCCGCCGTTCCGGCGACGGCCTTCTTCACCGTCTCGGTCTGGACCTTCTGGATGTAGTCCAGGATCGGGGTGTCCTTGTAGGGGGACTCGGCGGCCAGCAGCTCGTCCTTGGAGGTGGCCACCTCCTTGTTGACGTACCCGACCGTGGTGTCGTGCTGCTTCTTCATGAGCGCGACGATCTTCGGGTCCTCGGCGACGGTGTTGGTGTTCAGCGTGGTGGAGGACTTGCCGGTGACCGTCCACCGGCCCTTCTGCTTGGTCAGCGTGAAGTCCAGCACGCTGAGCCGCTGGCCCCACTTGGCCGGCTCGGTCAGCAGGACCTGCCTGCCGGTGGCCTTGTTGGTGACGAACCGCTGCGGCACCTCGTTGTGGGCGTGCCCGAACAGCACGGCGTCCACGCCCGGGACCTCCTCGCCGACCAGGGCGGCGGCGTTCTCGACCGGCAGGTCGCCGCCGTAGGAGGACATGCCGCTGTCGCCCGCGTGCGCGGTGACCACGACCACGTCCGCGCCGAGGCCGCGGATGACCGGCACCCACTTCTTGGCGGTCTTGACCAGGTCGTCGAAGCGCAGCCTGCCCTCGACGTTGCCCTTGTCCCAGATCGCGACGCCGGGGTTGGTCAGGCCGAGCACACCGACGCGGACCGGCTTCTCGCCCCTGACCTTCATCGTCTTGATGACGAACGGCTGGTAGGCGGGCTTGCCGGTGGTGGCGTCAACGGCGTTGGCGCCGAGCACCGGGGCCTTCATCTGCTTGATCCACGTGGCCAGCAGCGGCAGGCCGTAGTTGAACTCGTGGTTGCCCAGGGTCACCGCGTCGTAGCCGATGGCGTTCATCGCACGGGCCATGGGGTGGAGCTCGCCGGTCTGGGTGATCGGCTCGACCTTGGCGTAGTAGTAGGCCAGCGGCGTGCCCTGGATGGTGTCGCCGGAGTCGAACAGCAGGGTGTGGTCGGCGCCGCGCTCGGCGCGGATCTTACCGACCATCGTCGAGACCTTGGCGAGGCCGACGTCGTTGCCCTTGCCGTCGTCGAACTCGGCGTTCTTGAAGTAGTCCCAGTTGAGGGTGTTCCCGTGCAGGTCGGAGGTGCCCATCACGGTCACCGTCACCGACTTGCCGGCCGAGGCGTGTGCGACCGACGGGGGGATGGCCAGGGCGGTCAGCCCGGCCACGCCGAGGACGGCGAGCTTCTTACTGTGCATGTCACGGGACAGTAACCATCCCAGGTTGCCGGAGGGTCACGGGGGCCTTACGGACAGGGTGAATGTAGGCGTTTCTATCGTCTAGGTGATCTTTGTCCCTTTCGTGGGCCCGTGGGCCCGTGCGTTCCGCCGGGACGAACCGGCCGGACCGGTGAGAGCGGGCCGCCCTGTTCCGTGACCCTGTCCGGCCCGGCCGCGGAGGGGCCGGTGGTCCTGCCCGGCCTGACGGCCTGACCGGGGAGGCCGGGTGAGAGGCCGTCCTATCCCGTGACCCTGTCCGGCCTGGCCGCGTGGGCGGCCAGCGGGAAGGCCGCCCGCACGCCGTACCCTCCGCCGGGCTCAGGGCCGGCGGAGAGGCTGCCGTGGAAGAGCGCGACCCGCTCCCGCACACCGGCCAGCCCGGATCCGGATCCGCCCGCCGTTCCGGTGCGGCCGTCACACGGGCCGTGGTCGGTGATCTCCAGGACCAGCTCCCGGGGCCGGTGGGCGATCCGAACCCTGACGGCGGTGGGACCCGTGCGCCGCAGGGTGTTGTCCAGCGCCGCCTGCACGATCCGGTACGCCGACAGGTCCAGGCCCAGGGGCAGCGGGCTCGGCTCGCCTTCGACGCTCAGCCGTATGTCGAGGCCCGCCGCGCGCATCCGCTCGATCAGCTCGTCCAGGCGGGCGAGGGTCGGCTGCGGCGCCAGCCCGTCGTCCTCGGCGCCGGTGCGCAGCAGCCCCAGCGTACGGCGCAGCTCCTCCACCGCGGCCCGGCCGGTCTCCTCCACCACGTGCAGCGCCTCGCGCTCGGTGACCTGATCGGGCCGGAGCGACAGACGCGCGGCGCCCGCCTGCATGACCATCGCGCTGACGTTGTGCGCGATGACGTCGTGCAGCTCCCGGGCGATCCGTGCCCGCTCCTCACCCGCCGTCCACTCGCCGGCCGCCCGCTCGCCCGCCGTCAGGCCGCCGGTCGCCCGCGCGTTCGCCGTACGGCCGTTCGTCACGCGGCCGTTCGTCACGCGGCCGTTCGCGGTGCGTTTCGCGCGTACCGGTTCGCGGGCGAGCGTCTCGCCGCGCTCCCGCGCGCGGCGGCCGATCCGCAGGTGCCGCCGTACGGCGAGGCCCGCGACGGTGAGGCCCGCACCGGCGGCGGCGCAGACCGCCGTCGCCAGCGTCAGCGCGAGCAGTCGGCCGGCCGCGGTGGGGGGAAGGCGGAGGCTCATGGGGCGAGGGTAGGGCGGGCGCCGGACGCGCGGCATCCGCCGTGAGACTGATAGGAGTCACGACTCTCGCACCGCCCGGAGGATGCGGGCCCGGTGCTCCGGCCCGGTGCGGTCAGCGCTCGATCAGCGACATGTTCACGTATCGCTCGCCCCGGGCGCCGCCCGGCACCGCCGCCTCCAGCGCGGCGAGCTGGTCCGGGTTCAGCGTGACGCCGGCCGCCGCCGCGTTCTCCTCCAGGTAGCGCAGCCGCTTGGTGCCCGGGATCGGGATCACGTCCTCACCCCGGGTGAGCAGCCAGGCCAGGGCGAGCTGGGCCGGGGTGCAGCCCGCCTCCTCGGCGATCCCGCGCACCTTCGCCACGAGCTCCTCGTTGCGGGCCCCGTTCTCCCCGGTGAACCGGGGGTGGCGCTTGCGGAAGTCGTCGTCGGGAAGCTCCCCGGCGGGCGGCAGGGTGCCGCCCAGCAGGCCCCGGCTGATGGGGGAGTAGGCCACCAGCGCGATGCCCAGCTCCCGCGCGGCCGGCAGGATCTCCGCCTCGATGTCACGGGTGAACAGGGAGTACTCGCTCTGCAGGGCGGCGATCGGATGCGTGGCGTGCGCCCGGCGCAGCGTCTCCGCGCCCACCTCCGACAGGCCGAGATGACCGACCTTGCCCTCGGTGACCAGTTCGGCCATCGCCCCCACGGTCTCCTCGATGGGCACATCGGGATCGCGGCGGTGCAGGTAGTACAGGTCGATGTGGTCCACGCCCAGCCGCTTCAGGGAGGCCTCGGCGGCCTTCCTGACGTAGGCGGGGCTTCCGTCGACGCCGTGGGCGTTGACGTCGTCGCTCCTGACGATGCCGAACTTGGTGGCCAGCACCACCTCGTCCCTGCGGCTGGCGATCGCCCGGCCCACCAGCTCCTCGTTGTGCCCCCTGCCGTACATGTCGGCGGTGTCCAGGAAGTTCACCCCCAGGTCGAGGGCGCGGTGGACGACCGCGATCGACTCGGCCTCGTCGGCCGCGCCGTAGAACTCCGACATCCCCATGCAGCCCAGTCCGACGGCCGAGACCTCGGGGCCGTTCCGGCCGAGACGGCGCCTGTTCATCGTGCCTCCATTGCGGTGTACAGGTCGATCTTGTAGTCGAGGGACCCCAGGTCCTCGGTGAGCCGCGCGATCCGCGTCCTGACCCGTTCCCGGTGGGCCTCCAGCATCCGCCGCCGCTCGGCGGCGGTCCCCGGGCCCCGGCGGGACAGGTCGGCGTAGCGGCACATGTCCGCGATCGGCATACCGGTCGAGCGCAGCCTGGTCAGGAATTCGAGCCAGGCCAGGTCGGTCTCCGTGTAGGCACGGTGCCCGCTCGGGTCGCGCTCCACCTCGTGGATGAGCCCGATCCGCTCGTAGTACCGCAGCGTGTGCGCGCTGAGCCCCGAGCGGCGCGAGGCCTCCTGGATGGTGATCCCCATATGTCTCACCCTGCCCCTTAGAGCGCGCTCGAAGTCAAGCGGGTCCCCCGGGACGCCCGGTCTGGAGAGGTCCGGCGGGCGGGACACGGGTACCCGGTCCCGGAGGCGTTCCGGCGCCGGTCATGGCGGCGCCCCGGCGCCGGGGCCGAAGGTCTTCGGCGACGGGTGCCGGTCCCGGAGGCGTCCCGGCGGCGGGCGCCGGTTCCGGTAGGCGTCCCGTGAGGGGGCTTTTCGCTCCGGAGGCGTCCCGGGGGACCGACCCTGAGGGGGGAAGCCCTACCCCCGGCGGTTTCCGCGCAGCTCAGGGACGTCGCATGCGGGGCGTCCCCGAAGGGCGGGCCCCACCCCGGGCCGGTGCGCATCGGGGACGGCTCAGGGGCGCCTGGGGATCATCTCCAATACTCCGAGCCCCTGGTCGGACGCCATTTTTGAGTCATGGCGAGTCAGGCTTTCTCCGGAACAGGGATGATCCGCGGCGGTTACGCGGCGATCGGCGCGGGAGCGGCGTCGATGGTGGGGCTGCACGTGGCCACGGGGCTGGATCCGGTGCACACGCTGATCAGCGAGTACGCGTTCGCCCCCGACGGGTGGCTGCTGCCCGTGTCCCTCGCGTTCTTCGCCGCCGGCGCCGCGGCCTTCGGGATCGCGCTGGCCCGGCGCACCGCGGACCGCGGGGCCGCGGTGCTGGTCGGAGCCTGGGGCCTGTGCATGCTGCTGATCGGCGTCTTCCCCACGGACGCGCCCGGCCTGCCGCTGTCGATGTCCGGGGGCATCCACCGCTACGCGGCGTTCGCGGCCTTCCTCGCCATGCCGGTGGCGGGCCTGATCCTCTCCAGACGGCACGCCGCGGGCCCCTACGCCCGGCCGGTGCGGCTGCTGAGCCTGGCGTCCCTCAGCGTGCTGGTGCTGGTGGTCCTGCCGTACGTGGTGCGGATGGTCGGGATCCCCCTGGCGGGCGACGACATCCCCGGAGGGGTGACCCAGCGGCTGGTCGTGGTCTTCGAGGTGGCGGTGCTGGCCCTGGTCGGGCTGTTGATCGCCGCCGGGTACCGTCGTACCCATGGCCGTCCTCCGCTCCCTGCTGCTGTTCGCCCTCGCCGCGGTCGCCGAGATCGGAGGCGCGTGGCTGGTCTGGCAGGGCGTGCGCGAGGGACGCGGGCCGCTCTGGATCGCGGGCGGTGTCCTCGCGCTCGGCGCGTACGGCTTCGCGGCGGCGTTCCAGCCCGCGCAGGACTTCGGCCGGATCCTCGCCGCCTACGGCGGGGTGTTCGTCGCGGGCTCGCTGGTCTGGGGAATGGTCATGGACGGGTTCCGGCCTGACCGCTGGGACGTGGCGGGCGCGCTGATCTGCCTGGCCGGGATGGCCGTGATCATGTACGCGCCGCGCGGCTGACCGGCGGGCCCGGACGACGGGCCCGCCCGGGTCCGGACGGCGGGTCCGGACGGCGGGTCCGGACGGCGGGTCCGGACGGCGG